>NZ_BLIJ01000069.1:0-105645 GCF_009811475.1 Alteromonas sp. KUL150 | reverse complement strand
TATCAAAAAACCAGCCTTTTGGCTGGTTTTTTTGTTTCTGTCCTCTAAAACGCAATGGACAGACATTTATTCCTTTTTGCCAAGAAGCAATATTTTATGGACAGACACTCGTCTTTCCTTTCCTAAGCCACCAAGCCAATGTTTACAACAACCTCTTTTGTAGAATTTGGAAATTCTTATCAAGGGACGGTCAACACGTTTAATCGAAAACTATTATTAAGATTTGATGCGTAAAGAACTCATGTCATAAACATTTATGAATCTTTAGTGGGATAGATACTCACGCCCGTCTAACTGATATGATCTCTAAATTACTAAAGAGGTGCTATATGCAGAATTATACAATTGGAACTCCGGGTGAGCCATGGGGCGAAGAAGAAAAAGCCCAATGGAAAGCACAGCAGGCTGTGAAAAGAAGCTATCAAGAAGAAGTACTTAATAAACTTTTTAATATTATCCCTGAAGGGTTTGAGTTAAAGCAGTATGGCGCGCTGCCTTACGATACTGCGCGCTATCCACTATATGCCGTAATCCCCAAGAATATTGACGCTAAAAAGCCATCTGCGCTTGTTACAGGCGGTGTGCACGGCTATGAAACAAGTGGTGTGCAAGGCGCACTTCAGTTTATTGAAACTAAGCTGTCAAAGTATGCAGATCAAGTAAACATTATAGTTGTACCATGTGTGAGTCCTTGGGGATATGAAACAATAAACAGATGGAATCCGTTAGCATTGGATCCAAATCGCTCGTTTTACAGTGACTCTCCTGCACCAGAGTCTGCTCAACTTATGCAATTAGCATCTGATTTAGCGTTATCTCTATCGCTTCATATTGATTTACATGAAACGACAGACACGGATAACAGCGAGTTTAGACCAGCATTGGCTGCGAGGGATGGGGTAACCCATGACAACTGGAACATTCCAGATGGTTTCTATACGGTTGCTAACACTCCAAGTCCACAAATAGAGTTCCAAAAAGCTGTGATTGATGCTGTGAGAAAAGTAACACATATCGCACCAGCAGATGATAACGGAAAGATTATAGGTGCAGATGTGGTGAGTGAAGGTGTAATTTGCTATGACAAGAAGGCGTTGTACCTTTGCGGGGGCATGACAGATGCCCTGTATGTAACAACGACAGAAGTTTATCCTGATAGTGATAATGCAACACCTGAAAACTGTAATGACGCCCAGGTAAGTGCCATTTGTGCAGCACTCGATTATTTAATTTAGCCGCTTGAACGTTTAGACGTCTAGATGTATATTTGAGCCTCTTTTTTAGGAGGCTCTTTGTGTTTACGTATTCAGCGGTTATTTACGACGGTAAAAAGCAAAATTTAGTGAGACATGAATGTGGGACAGACACTGAATTTACGTCGTATCTCGATTCTCGTTTTGGTTGTCACGTTTGTTTGTGGTCCAACAAAGAGCTCTCAGCCAATACGCTAGCGGTTATTGAGGCTACTCGGTCAAACAGTAAAAAAGATGATTTTGATAAAACCAATGTATTATGAATTTAGAATCTCCATGTAAAGCTCTCTGCAAACTAACTGATGACGATATTTGTGCTGGCTGTAAACGCACTATTGAAGAAATCACAAACTGGCGGACATACACTGAAAATCAAAAGCAGGCTGTATTCGTTCGGCTAGCGAGTCTAGAAAAGACTAGGCCGAGTTAACTACCGTTTTTGACTAAATGCAAAGCTGTCTTCAGTTTCATGGCGTAAGTGGATAATCAGACAGACACTTAATATTGACCGTTGGACAGCCACTCAAGGTTGATTAGCTTAGCTTATTTCAACAGAGATCAAACAACCACCTCATATGCTCAGTATGGCGGTTAGTCTGCGCGATAACCGCGCGATAACCGGACAGTCATATAAGTTGCGAAACAAAACACCAAAGCCTGGCTGGCATTGTCGCTTTTTGATACACTCCCGCGCCAATTTTTTGTTTTAGCAGTTCGAGAAATACATAATGAAAGTAATGCTTGCCCCCATGGAGGGCGTTGTAGATCACTTGATGAGAGATATGCTGACTCGCGTGGGTGGCTTCGACCAATGTGTTACTGAGTTTGTTAGGGTCGTTGACCAAAAGCTGCCTAAAAAAACCTTCTATAGACTTTGTCCCGAACTTTACAATGGTGGAAAAACGCCATCTGGAATTCCTGTAAGAGTTCAGTTATTAGGTCAGCACCCAGAATGGCTTGCTGAAAATGCCCAAACCGCAGTAGAGCTGGGCTCTCCTGGCGTTGATCTTAACTTTGGTTGCCCAGCTAAAACAGTGAATAAAAGCAAGGGCGGCGCCGTTTTACTCAAAGAAACTCAAACACTTTACAACATTGTGAAAGCAGTGAGAGATGCTGTTCCTTCAGATATTCCTGTATCGGCTAAAATCAGGCTAGGTTTTGAAGATAAGTCGTTAGCTATCGATAATGCTGTAGCAATCACGGAAGCTGGAGCTTCTGAACTAGTAGTGCATGCAAGAACAAAAACAGAAGGCTACAAACCACCTGCTTACTGGGATTGGATTGCAAAAATTAAACAACACACTGATATTCCGCTCGTGGCAAACGGTGAAATATGGAATTCAGCAGATGCGAAACGATGCCAAGACGAATCTGGGTGCACTAACCTTATGATAGGTCGAGGCGCTTTGGCTATGCCGAATCTAGCGCTCTGCATTAAAGGTGATAAAGCACCTATGCCATGGGCAGAGCTAGCAGCTTTGCTCATACAATACTCGGGTTATGAAATATTCGGCGATAAGGGAAAATATTACCCCAATCGTATAAAGCAGTGGTGCGGCTATTTAAAAAGACAATATCCAGAAGCAGACGTCTTATTCAATGACATTAGGCGCCTGACAAAATCTCAAGATATTGTGGATGTATTAGCCCGTCAAGCCGATATATAGGTTTAGATCGTCGCATTAATTCAAGATAAATACTTTTGAGCGTTCGATACGTTCGGTCGACATCCTCTTTCGCAGCAATTGGCAAAATTATCCATAAGCTCAGGGCATCCGACTGGGCCAGTGAAAAGTGTTTCGAAATTGCTCGTTACCATTCGCCAATTCTCTCTCGTCATGCCGATTTTTGTAAGTAGTCGGCTTGGAAACTGGGGGAGATCTTGTTTAATTTTCGAATTCTCCTGCTTTAACGTGTTGTTAAGAAGCTGAAGGTAGTCTGGAAAGTCGAAAGGTAACGCTACTTTTCCATCTATGCGTTTATCATTAAAAGGCATTAGGAACTTTGGCACTTTGTTTGAACGTTGTGCATTCAATCGATATTGGATACTTGTAAAGTGAGAACTATTGAGTGTATTGGCTATGTTAGCGCGTATAGGGTTTAAATCTACGTAAGCCATAACGCTGGCCAATGCTTTTTCATCAAGTATTGCTTGGGATCTAAAGCGTCTTTCCCAGAAATATCCCTTACAGCTATCTTCCTTGTTTGCTTTTCTGGCTATATATTCATTTAACATTCGCATGAACCAACTGATGCTTTGCAAACGTTCTCTGTAGATTACTGAAAGCGATTTTAACTCAAGCATTTCATTAGGTTTTATCGAATCGATTTCATTGAAATATCGCTGTACTAAGGGGGGACATTTATAAAACATCCTCCAGCGCAACAGTACTTCCTCCATCGACCATTTATCGGCTCTCCCTTTCGCTACGTGAAGGACTAAGTGCACATGATTGTGCATAACCGCGTAGGCACATAAATCTATAGCGAAAGCCTGTGAGAGATTATGCAGTCTATCTTGTATCCACTTTCTTCTGTGTTCGTAACTGATACCCGTACGAGAGTCTCGTCCGCAAAGATAGGATTGCCTCACACAGCGGGAGATACAGTGATAAAAAGGCGTAACATCAGTATTAATTTGTTTATATCTAGGTAAAGGCATATCCGTATCCCAAAGTTATTTACATTGCATTATGAAATGTAAGAAATGAAATTTAAGTGGTCTTTGGGACAGTTTTAAATAAGCGGTATAAATTGAACGGTATTACCTACGAAACTTTTTGAGAAAGGATAAGGGAAAATAAAAGTTGTTAGGCTTAAATTAAAACATTGGACAGACACTTATTGTAAACACTAGATGTGTGGCCTCTTCAAGTTGAGTGTGTGTCCAATTAAATAATATCGATAAGAGCAAGGTCTGCCTCTCAGATTCGCTTCGGGATTTATATACCAATATTGAGCTCAGCTCTTTATTGGTCAGAATTTAGCGGTCAAACGACAACGTTAATTCTTGACCCCACGCGACTGTCGGGTGTAGTTGCCGCTTGTTGCGTGTTTTCCGGCTGCGTTGTGGGAGTTTCTTGTTCGCTTCTAGTTGCGTTCTGCTGTGGAGTTTGTTGGCTAGACTCCAAAATTGTCGAAACTGGCGTTGAATTGACTGAAGATACGTCCATAACCGAACCTCACGAGATGAATTCTAAGTTTATAGGGTAGCACAATTATTGACCATCGAGTATTAAACTTCTTAAGTGTCTGTCCATAAATGTTGCTATTAAGGGCTGAGCACTTGCATTTGGATGAATACCATCGTTTTGCATTAAGTCTTTATCCAAAGCTATCTCTTGAAGAAAAAATGGTATTTTCTCAACGTTGTTTTCGCTAGCAACTTTTTCGTAATTCTCTGTAAACATTTTCGTATATCGACCACCATAGTTTGAGGGGATCTGCATTTCTTGAAGATAAACGGTTGCGTTGCTTTCTTTAGCAACTTCAACTAACGCATTTAGATTGTTTTTTATTTTGGCGATATTGTGACCCTGAAGACCATCGTTTCCACCTAATTCGATTAGAACGTGGGAAGGATTATGCTGATTTAACAAGCGAGGAAGACGCGCTAATCCACCATCAGTCGTTTCACCACTTACCGCAGCGTTTACGATATCAATCTTAATCTCATCGTCATGCCACATGTTTTGTAACAAACTGACCCATCCCTCATGTTGCTGTAAGCCATATGCTGCGGATAAGCTGTCACCTAAGATGAGTAATACCGCATTTTCACCTGAATCGTCCTGCTCAGCTTGATCTGATAACGCGTGGCAAGGTATTAAAAGAATAAGTAAAAAAACGAACAAATTACGAAACTTAACTAACACGAATTGATGACCCCTTATGATAAAAGCTAATTCAGTAACTAAAGTAGTAAATACGAGTGAAGGTTCGTTGCAGATCCTTCGCCCAATTTCTTTTGAAGTCAAGTCAGGTGAGTCAGTTGCCGTTATCGGCGCGTCAGGTTCTGGAAAATCAACCTTATTGGGGTTGTTAGCCGGGCTAGATCAAGTTTCAGAGGGAGAAATCTTCCTAGATAACGAAGCGCTTCATAATATGGATGAAGAAGAACGAGCGGTACTTAGGGGGAATAAAGTAGGGTTTATTTTTCAAAGCTTTATGCTGGTTCAAAGTCTTACTGCGCTAGAGAATGTGATGTTGCCAGCGGAAATTGCTGGGCTTGACAACCCTAAAGCGCTTGCTATTGATATTTTAGAGCAGGTTGGGCTTAAACATCGTGCCCATCACTTTCCAAATCAGTTATCAGGAGGGGAGCAACAAAGGGTCGCGATTGCTCGTGCTTTTATCACCTCGCCGAAAATCCTTTTCGCTGATGAACCTACAGGAAATTTAGATGCTAAAAACAGTGAGAAAATAGAGGCGTTGCTCTTCCAAATGAATAGAGAAAAGGGGACCACACTAGTATTGGTCACTCATGATAATGAACTTGCTGAACATTGCGATAGACAGTTAACCATGAATGCAGGCGAACTTGTAGAAACAACGCAAAGTAAAATTGCGAACAAGAAAGAGGCGGTGTAAATGTCGACGTCTTTCAGCTTGGCCTGGCGGCTTTTTAAACATGAGGCTAGACGGGGTGAACTTACTATCATCTTGTTGGCCATTGTATTATCGGTAGCTGCTGTTTTATCTCTATCACTTTTTAGTGAACGACTGCAGGATGCGCTCAAATCTCGCTCAGCGGCATTTATCGCGGCTGACGCACAACTTCGATCAGATGAACCGCTCGATGAGGAATGGTTTCTCAAAGCGCAACAAGACGGTTTATCAACAGCGAAACAGGTATCAACTCGCTCGATGGTGTTTAACGGCGATGCAATGTCGCTAGTGGACTTGCGAGCAGTTAATAGCACGTACCCATTGAAGGGAACGGTAAATATTACTGATGAGCCTTTTGGCGAGAAACGCGACACTTCAGAATTGCCGCAAAGCGGAGAGGCTTGGGTTCAATCCCGGCTATTTCAAAGTCTTGGCTTATCTATCGGTGACCGCATCGAAATTGGAGACGGAAACTTTACCGTTACTAGGGTGCTGGTAGATATTCCTGATGCAGGCTTCAGTGTATTCAATACTGATCCTATCGCACTCATAAACCTTGCAGATTTAGAAAAAACAGCGGTTACAGGGCCAGGAAGTAGGGCGCGTTACGTAGGATTTTTTGCTGGTGACGCGAGTGATATTAGTAATTTTAACAGCTGGCTGTTACCGAAGTTAAATGATGACCTGCATTCATGGCGTACGGTTGAAGACGATGAATCAGCGATAGGTCGTTCAGTGGCAAGTGCTGAGCGTTACTTCCTTTTAGCCAGTCTACTGGCAATCGTCTTAGCTGCGGTGTCAATAGCCGTTGCTGCCCAGCGTTATGCGCAACGTCACTTTGACCCCGTAGCAATAATGAAAACACTTGGCGCAACGAGTGCAACTATTCGCAAAATTTATCTGTATCAAATTTTATTGATTACGGCTCTCGGGATTTTAATTGGTTTGGTGATTGGATTTATAGGTCAGCAAATCGTGGTTTCACTTGTAGCAGACAAAGTTGATGTTTCTCTTGACGTCTGGCACTGGCGGCCGCTGGTAATTGCTGTTGCAACGGGGGCTACTTGCGCCCTTTTGTTTTCCTTGTACCCACTGCTACAGCTATTTTCGGTGCCTCCGCTTCGCGTGTTACGTAAGGATATTTCTACCAATTTACGCTCAAGAGGTATTCAGTTTGCTGCATCAGGTGGCGCTATTTTTACGCTAATGTGGATGTATAGTCAGGATCTAAAAATCAGCGCAATTTTGTTTGTATCTGGCTCTGCGTTGGTGCTTAGTTTGCTCGGTGCTACGTTTGGATTAATAGCGGTGGGACGGAAACTTGGCAGCGGAAAAATGGGGCCATGGCAATTAGCTTGGGCCCGAATTAAGCGTCGCGCTATGGATAACAGTGTTCAACTCATCAGTTTCTCGGTCACAATCATGTTGCTACTCGTGGTCTTGGTGATGCGAAATGACATGGTTTCGCAATGGCGTTCACAGTTGCCAGAGGGGACACCTAATTACTTTTTGATCAATATCACACCTGATATCCAACCAAAATTGGACAGACACTTTTCTGACAACGGAGTGAAGATAGAGGAATTTTATCCAGTTATAAGAGGGCGTTTCGTTTCCGTTAACGGAGAAGGAGTCAATACCGACGTATCTAAAGAGGATGAGCCTAACAGAGAAGGGCGTAGAGGACTAGGTCGAGAAGCAAACCTTACCTGGAGCAATACGCTGCAAAAAGAAAACGAAGTTATAGAAGGTGAATGGCATGGCGATAGCGATGAGACGTTTGCCGACGGCTTGTTTCCCGTCTCTGTTGAAGAGGGCGTTGCGGAACGTTTGAATATTCAGATGGGCGACAGGCTTACGTTTAACGTAGGGAGCGAGATAGTTGAAACGAAGGTAACGAGCTTGCGTAAGGTTAATTGGCAAACTATGCAGCCAAACTTCTTTTTTGTAATACATCCGGATGCAATGGCGGCATTCAGTCCAACTTATATCACTAGTTTCTATTTACCCACTGAAAGAAAAGCTGAATTGACTAATCTTCTGAAGCCTTTTGCGTCAATCACTATGTTTGA
The DNA here is from genome assembly GCF_009811475.1 of Alteromonas sp. KUL150. NCBI lineage: Bacteria > Pseudomonadati > Pseudomonadota > Gammaproteobacteria > Alteromonadales > Alteromonadaceae > Alteromonas > Alteromonas sp. KUL150. The sequence continues at coordinate 97,712 of NZ_BLIJ01000069.1, read as the reverse complement.
TGTTGATGCGCGGATAAACCAATTGAGAGAGATTGTTGACCAAGTCTCTGTGGCCGTTGAGTTTATTCTGGTACTCGTTTTACTTGCGGGAAGCTTGGTTTTAATTGCTCAGGTTCAGGCAAGTATGGATGAGCGAAGTCAGGAAATTGCGATATTACGGACTCTAGGCGCGAAGGGTAGACTAATTCGAAAAAGCGTCATCTTCGAATTCGTGATCATTGGTGTAGTTGCTGGCTTTATGGCAGCCATGGCGAATGAATTGAGTCTATACCTACTCCAAACCTCAGTATTCCAGATGCAGGCTAGTCTTCACCCTGAATATTGGGTTATAGCCCCGGCGGTAGGTGCTGTAGTGGTTGGTATTTTAGGTGCCGTGGGGTGCTGGAGGTTACTGAAATTAAATACCAGTCAAATGCTTCGTAATATGGTTTAAGAAAATAAATATTGTGAATAAATATTGTGGACAGACACTTTAAATCCATGGGTGTCTGTCCATTGTTATCTTTTGTCAGCTGCTCCAAAAGTTCTGTCGTTTTAAAATGACCAGGGGTAAGTGTCTGTCCATAGTTTCCCTGTCAATAGTCTTATCGTGATTTCCGAGAGCCGTTCGGTTTTATAATAAAAGTTGAAAAACCTCTTTGGGAAGGATAGCTGGCGTTAGCGGTAGAGCTAGACTAGGAGAATATCGGAGAAGCAAATTGGACAGACATTTTGTTACAATGAAGTGTCTGTCCATAATGAGAGAACTATTACTGGATTAGCGCGGTGTAGCACTAATAAATGTCGCTTAACGCCTCTGTTAGAGAAGGGAATGTAAACTTGTATCCTGCAGCAACTAGTTTTTCAGGGATAACTCGCTGGCCTTCTAAAATCATTGTTGACGATTCTCCCATGGCTAATTTCATCACAAAGCTAGGCACGTTGAATAGACAAGGCCGCTTTAGTGCTTTTGCAAGTGACTTTGAAAATTCTTTATTCGTCACAGGAACTGGAGCGGTCAGATTAAAAGCGCCTCTACATGAGCTGTTATTAAGTAAGAATGAAATTCCTTGAACCATGTCTTGAAGGTGGATCCAAGCTAAATACTGTCTGCCAGAGCCCAATGTTCCGCCTGTACCTAACTTGAAAGGCAAAGCCATTTTGTCTAGCGCACCTCCCTTTTCGGTTAAAACAACCCCTGTTCTAAGTGTCACTACACGAGTGTTTTCTTGAACAACGCTGTTAGCTATTGCCTCCCATTTCGCACACAACTCATGAGTGAATTCGTTGTGAGGAGGCGTATCCTCAGAAACAACCCTATCTCCTTGGTTTCCGTAAAAGCCGATAGCTGAGCCCGATATAAAGACTTCAGGAGGGGAAGTGCTGTCGTTAATTTTTGAAACCAATTCAGCAGTTATGTTCCAGCGGCTGTCGCAAATTTTCTTTTTTTGCGTGTCTGTCCATCGTTTATCAGCAATCGGTTCACCCGCTAAGTTTATTACTGCATCAAACGTATCGAAGTTTTGCAAAGCGGCAACACTTTCCACATACTTAACGTCGTTCCCCAATAACTTTTTTGCTTTAGCAATATTTCGGGAAACGACAGTAAATGTATGTTCATCCGTAAATTGTCGAATAAACTCACTGCCAATTAGTCCGGTGCCGCCAGTCATTAATATGTTCAACACACGCTCCTTAGAGGATAAGTCTATTCAGATTTATTGCATGAAAGCGTTAAAGAAACTGAGTCAGAAAACCTCAATGCGTGGGGTTTATCAACTTCCACCTCTGCGTAACGCACTGATGAATGCTCAGCCGCGATACTTAACACATCAGCTGTTAATTTTTCTAAAAGTGAAAATCGATTGTCCTCAACTAGCTTAATAATTGCCTTTGTAATGGTCTTATAGTTTAAAGCATCGGACATATCGTCGGTATTGGTAGCTTTTTCGGCGTCGTAGTCAATTTTTACATTGACAACAACGTCTTGTTTGTTTTTTATCTCATCTTCATTGATGCCAATGTAAGTACGTAGTCTTAGGTTTTTAATTTTTATAGTGGCAAGATTAAAATTCATTGGAGTCTCTTGTTTGTAGTTGTCTATAAGTCGTTGTAAAGTGTAGTCGTTTCAGTCAGGAATGTAGCACAATATGTCAATGGAACTACGCTCGCCAACAGCAAAGATTCTTATCGTTTTAGCATGCTTAGTGGTTGTAATGGCAGGCGTTAAAGCCGCTAGTACAATTATGGTACCTTTCTTTTTATCTATTTTTATTGCCATAGCTTGTAGTCCAATAATTCGCTGGACCTCTAAATTTGGCGTGCCGAAATGGCTCTCGATTACCTTTGTTATACTGCTCATAGTGGTATTTGGTTTTCTTTTGGCTGGCCTAGTAGGGCAGTCAATGACTGAATTTCGCGAGAACCTTCCCGAATACAGAAGCAAGCTCGATTCTGAATTTGCATGGGTGGTCGCCAAGCTCGCTGAATTCAATATTCATATCAATAGAGAGCTCATTGCTTCTCATTTGGACCCTGCAACGGCCATGTCAGTCGCAACAAACTTTATAAGTGGTATGGGGGGCGTGCTCTCAAACCTATTTTTGATACTGCTTACCGTGATATTTATGCTTTTTGAAGCAGATAGCATACCTCGTCGTTTACATATTGCCCTAGCTGACCCTGGTATGAAACTTCAGCATATTGATAAGTTCATTAGGTCTGTAAATAGTTATCTAGCAATAAAAACAGTGGTAAGCCTTGGGACAGGCTTAATTATAGGTACGTGGTTATACGTAATGGGAGTAGACCACTTCATGCTATGGGCTGTATTGGCCTTCATGCTGAACTTTATCCCTAACATAGGCTCAATCATTGCCGCAGTTCCAGCAGTACTCATCGCCTTTGTTCAATTAGGGCCTGCGTCGGCGGGGTTTGCCGCATTAGGCTTTGTGCTAGTTAATACTATAATGGGAAATATGGTAGAGCCAAAGTTAATGGGCAAAGGCATGGGGTTGTCGACTCTTGTCGTATTTCTCTCGCTTATTTTTTGGGGATGGCTATTAGGAACGGTTGGTATGCTTTTATCAGTCCCGTTGACAATGGTTGTGAAAATCGCTCTTGAGTCACGAGAAGAGAGTAAGTGGTTGGCTGTACTACTGTCGAGTGAAGGCCAAAAAGCCTCATCATAAACGTGGTATTTTTGTTGGTTAATAGAGGACAGACACTTCTTTTCTTTTGCGCTGATGTGGAAGTGATTTAAGCAACAATTTAGGGAGCGTTGATAAGCTTGCCTAAAATGGACAGCCACAGCATTTTTTTGACTGGTTAGATTGGACAGACACATCTTATGAGACTAAGTGTCTGTCCCTAATTTTTTTCGATTGAATAGCGCCCTAAATTGAAGAAACTTATGCGATGGACATCTTAGCTCGATGTTAACCGTGTTTTGGGAATTCAACAATGATGCTTGCGCCACCGAGAGTACTATCCTCTATGTGCATTCTTCCTTCGTAAATAGAAACTAAATCGGCAGCTAGCGCCATACCGATACCATGTCCTTCAGCGTATGTGTCTAAGCGTGCTCCTCGCTCTAAAAGAAATGCTTTTTTATCGTCGGGGATCCCTGGCCCGTCATCATCCACTTTTAAAATAAGCCACTCAGCATTTATCTCGCCGTAAACTATGACATTTCGTTTCGCTGCTTTACATGCGTTATCCAGAAGGTTGCCACAAAGCTCCATAAGATCGGTTTCGTCTCCTTTAAATGCAATGTTTTCGTCAACGTCAAACTCAATGTTAAGTGCTTTTTCTTGATAGACTTTATCCATCGCATCGGCAAGTTTGTGTAGAACCGGTGTAATCGGAACGGCTTTTTGCCAGCCAGACTTTCCTGCACTGGCTCTTTTGAGCTGCCGCTTAATTATTCGGTCAATCTGTTTTAACGCTTCATCCACCTCAGTCGGAAGCTCAGGGTTGCCAGAGGCAACAGCCAGCGGGGTTTTTAAACTATGGGCCAAATCGCCCAAGCTATTTTTATACCTCGCTCTTTGTGCCGCTTCACTTTGAAGTAGACCATTGATAGATTGCTTCAATGAGTCAAATTCCACAGGATAGCGTGAATTTAGCTGTGGTTTAACACCATTGGCTGTTTGAGATATTTCAGCAATTAGCTTTCTTACGGGCAGCAGTACTACGCTTACACCAACAATAATAAAAACGAGAAGCACGAAGCAGAGTGTGAATATCCACTGCCACGTGGTATTTATAAAAGTACGACGCTCGCTTTCGAAAAGGGCCTTGTCATTAAAGATATAAAATCGCACTGGCTCAAAGTCTCTGCTAGAAGCAAATTCTGCGGTAAAAGCGTAGACAAAGTACGAAGCGTTTTCTTTAAATGCTGGCGTGAATGACTCCAAAAATAGCTCGTTTCCTACCGCGACTTCTATTTCTGGTGATGAAAAGGTGTATTCGAGGGCAGAAGCTGACTGCCAGATGACTTCGTCTCGAAATACGATAACTCCGAGGTATCCTGAACCTGGTAGATTTAATTGTTCCTCGTAAAGGATTTCAGGCATGTAAGGTTGGTCACCATCCAACTCAAATGCAGAAAGCAAACCTAAATTCATTAATCTAAGTTCGCTCATTTTGGCTTGTGTCAGGCTTTCAGTGTAGGCTTCGTCAAGAATGATAACAGTGAATGGCGCAAAAAATGCCAAAATAATAACCGCGAAAAAGATGCTTCGCAGGCGAAGTGACAATTGTCTCATAAATTTTTATTTATCCGATAGCCCCTACCTCTTAGGGTTTCAATCGGCTTCAAATCGCCCGAAGGATCGAGCTTTTTACGCAACCTACCGATAAACACTTCAATCACGTTACTGTCTAGATCAAAGTCTTGATCGTAGATGTGTTCAGTAAGTTCAGTTTTTGAAATAACTTTATTGGGGTTTAGCATCAAGTATTCCATCACTTTATACTCGTATGCCGTTAAGTCCAGTGCTTGCCCATTCAGCGATAGCTCTTCACTTACTGTATCTAAAGCAATAGGACCAAATTGTATCGTCGGGTTGGCTTGTCCTGAGGCCCGCCTGATTAACGCCTTGGCTCTGGCCAGTAATTCTTCATTATGAAATGGCTTGGTGAGGTAGTCGTCGGCACCTGCATCCAAACCTTCAACTTTCTCCTGCCACCGATCTCTTGCAGTTAATATTAGAATAGGGCATGAAATGTCGGCTTGACGCGCTTTTTTGATAACCTCAAACCCGTCAAGCTTTGGCATTCCTATATCAACAATGGCAAGGTCATAGCTATATTCTTTTATAAGAAATAGCGCGTGTTCACCATTATCTGCCAAGTCAACGCTATAACCGTTTTGCTGCAATAAAGCGTCAAGTTGGGTCAATAGTCGGCTATCATCTTCAGCTACGAGAATACGCATATTAATCCTTACCTTTACTTTGTTTGACCTTACCTGAGCGTTTGTCGACTTCGACTGATACAACGCGACCAGACTTCTTCAAAACTTTAACCCGGTAGTTCTGCGAGGTTTGTTCAACTTTTAAAACACGACCATCTGCTGCTATACGTGCACGCTCCGCGGCCTCACTTTTAGAGATATCACCGCCTGAACTTTGTAACGCCATAGCGGGGGCAATGCTTGACAGTGCTAACGCTGCACAAAACACCAAAATTCGAAGCGATAATGTCATACACCCTCACAATAATTGTCCTACTCAGGCCAAACTACAGATAAGTATAACTTGGTAAACTGAATCTATTCTGAATTAGGTCAAGTCTACCTTGCCAAGCAAAAACTGTATATAACGCATCAGTTACTTACGCACCAAGAAAAGACGCAAGAAAAAACGGACAGACACTCAAAAAGGTTAGAGGTTAAAAAATTTCATTCGAAAAATTTGGACAGAAATTTGAGCAGTGAAAGTTTAGGACACACACTTGATTGACAATAAAAGTAGGAGCATTTTCAAAATAACCTTTAAAACTGACTTAATAAGAGTGTCTGTCCACGATTTCTCTGTTTACGATTTACCGAGATTTCCATAACAACCCGTCCGATCAATGAAGTAAGTGTCTGTCCATAATTACGCAGACTGTGGCCATGACGACTTCTCCCAAGAACACAGAGTAAATTTTACTCACGTATTGCAAAAAAGTGTCTGTCCATAGTGGTTATCGGAAGACTAATCGCAACTCTATTCCTACAGTAGGTGCATCAAAATTGGACTGGCTCCAGATTGCAGTAGTTTGAGCGGTAATCATTAAATGTGTACAGGCTTAGAAGGAGCGTGTTAATGCGGGGAGGTAACCAGTTTGCCAGTTACGAAAGTTCGAAGCTCTACAAAATAGCGATCGAGGCTTAGAGCATTGGCATGACATGTGCGTGAATCTATTCACCGAGTATTCACAAATGGAATAGAAGTATGCGTTAGGTTGACTCGTACCGAAGTACTTTTCAGGTATCAACCTCTACTTTTATCTTTTAAGGAGAAACAATGTCTAGTGATATCAAGAAAACAATGTGGAAAGCAATGTCAGACAGCCCAAAAGTCATGGTTACTTTGATAGGCGAAGATATGCATGCCGAGCCAATGTATGCACAGCTTGGTAAAGAGGCTGATGGTGAATTTTGGTTTTATACCTCTAGAGACAATCGCATTGCTAAAGGCGGAAAGGCAATGGTGCATTTTGCATCTAAAGGGCATGATGTATTTGCCTGTATTCGTGGAACGCTTACCGTTGAATCGCGTAAAGAGATAATAGACAAATACTGGTCAAATCCCGTTGAAGCGTGGTTCGAGCAAGGTAAAGATGACCCTTCTCTACTGATGCTTCGTTTCGAACTTACAGACGCTGAAGTGTGGGACGCTGATCCGTCGCTCAAAGGTATGTTTAAAATGCTTACCGGAAAAACAGTAAAGCCTGAGGAAATGGGGGCGCACGAGAAAGTAGATTTGTAAAGGTAAGCTTGCTTGCAGCTTGCGTTTGACCTATAGCGATGCTGACTCAATTGAATAGATCACTTAAGTGTCTGTCTATAGTTAACTTATATTCGGCTTAGTAATCAGGCTTGGACCACAAATTTATATTCACGCTTCAAAACAAGTGTCTGTCCAAAACGAGTTCAAAACTAACTTGAATGAACTTTACAAAGAAAAAGCCCCAGAAATTCGGAGTTATCCGATTTTTTGGGGCTTTTGCTATTTATAAAATCAAAAACTCTAGGCCAAAAGCTAAGGCAAAACTTTTTTGTACGGTTTCACTATAACGCTTTCATAAACACCGGCCTCAATATACGGATCGGCGTCTGCCCACGTTTGTGCATCCTCTAACGAGTCAAACTCTGCTACTACAAGTGAGCCTGTAAATCCAGCCGGCCCCGGGTCTGGGCTGTCAACAGCTGGGAAAGGCCCAGCCATAACCAGACGTCCCGCATCTTTCAAAGCATTTAAACGTTCAAGGTGTGCAGGTCGCGCAGCTAAGCGCTTTTCTAAACTCTCCGCCACATCGGTGGCACAAATCATATATAGCATGCGCTTATCCTTTGGCCGTTGCAGCTTTCATGCTTTCAACAAAGCTGCCGAGCTCGCTTAGCATTTTATGACTGTCCGACAAGTTAGCCGCGATAATATTTACTGTTGCCGAGCCAGAAATTGCACCGGCAGCGCCAGCATCAATGGCAGATTTAACCTGCTCTGGTGTAGAAATACCAAACCCTAGCAGTGCCGGAGCAGCTTTGTGCTTATTCAAACGTTCGATAAGTTCAGATGCTGGAATATTTGCTGCGGTCTCTGCACCTGTGACGCCAGCACGACCAAGTAGATAGGTATAACCTTTTGAGTATTCGCCAATCTTTTCCATGGTTTCGTCAGTTGCATTCGGTGGAGCAATTAAAATTTGTGAGATGTTTGTCGCCTCAGCAGCCTTTTGAAACGGTGCAGCTTCGCGGATTGGCACGTCTGCCACTAGTATCGAGTCGACGCCTGCCGCTTGCGCTTTGCTGTAAAAGTTTTCAACACCCTGTGCCATTACCAAGTTGCTGTATAAAAGCAGCCCAATGGGTACTTCTGGGTATTTTGCGCGTACTCGCGAAATTACTTCTAAGCAATCTGCTACGGTAACCTTGCCTTTAAGAGCGCGGATAGCCGAGGCTTGAATAGTCGGACCATCGGCTATCGGGTCTGAATACGGAATACCTAGCTCTAGCGCGTCTGCGCCGCTTTCTACTAGTTGACAAATAATGGCTTCAGATTGCTCTAAGTCCGGGTCGCCAACCATTACAAAGGGTACGAATGCGCCTTGGTTCTTTTCCTCAAGGCCAGCAAACATTTGTGCATATCTATCCATTATAAATCTTCCCCTAAAATGTTGATAACGTGCGCTAAGTCTTTATCACCACGGCCCGACAAGTTAACTACAATAATCGTTTCCTCGTCAGCTTCGTCAGCCATGTTGAGCGCGTGTGCAAGAGCATGTGATGATTCTAATGCTGGAATAATCCCTTCTTTTCGCGCTAGAAGCTGGAATGCATTCAACGCTTCTTCATCGGTTGCAGCCACATATTCAGCGCGTCCAATGTCGTGCAGGTAGGCATGCTGAGGACCAACAGCTGGATAGTCGAGCCCCGCCGATACGGAATAGCTCTCTTCAATTTGACCTTCTTTGTCCTGCATGATGAAGGTATAAGCGCCGTGAAGAATACCTTTTGTACCCGTAACTATGGTGGCACCATGCTCTTTGGTGTGAACGCCTTTTCCGGCAGGCTCAACGCCCACTAATCGAACAGATGGTTCATCGATGAAGTCTGCAAACATACCGATTGCATTTGACCCACCACCAACGCACGCAACTACGGCGTCAGGCAAGCGGCCCTCTTTTTCCATGATTTGTGCGCGCGTTTCTTCACCAATCATACGATGATATTCACGAACAATGGTCGGGAAAGGGTGAGGGCCTGCTGCAGTACCTAAAAGGTAATGTGCAGTATCATAGTTTGCAGACCAGTCACGCATGGCTTCATTTACCGCATCTTTAAGCGTGCCAGACCCGGCATTCACGGGAATAACCTCAGCACCCATTAATTTCATTCGAAAAACATTCGGCGCTTGACGCTCTACGTCTTTCGCACCCATGTAAATGCGCGCTTTAAGACCAAGTAAGGCACACGCTAGTGCAGTTGCAACACCATGTTGGCCAGCACCCGTTTCAGCAATAACTTCTTTTTTACCCATGCGCTTGGTAAGTAGCGCTTGACCCAATACCTGGTTGGTTTTGTGGGCGCCACCGTGAAGTAGATCTTCACGCTTAAGATAAAGTTTCACTTTTGGGTTGCTAACAAGGTTCCGTGTTAACGTCATCGACGTAGGGCGGCCTGCATAATCTTTTAGCAGTGATAAAAACTCTTCGTTAAAACTTGGATCGTCTTTGGCATCTAAGAACGCTTTTTCCAACTGATCCAATGCTGGAATAAGTAATTCGGGCACGTACATGCCACCAAATTCGCCAAATTTTGTGTCTAACTGGTTCATTACGTTGTCCTGTTTTTTAAATTAGTAACGGCGGCAAATAGTAAAAAGTGCGTCGAGCTTGCTTTCACTTTTTGTGCCTGGCGCGGTTTCAACGCCTGAATTTACATCAATGGCGCCACAGCCTGTTGCAATTGCATTCGCCACATTGTCGGCGTTTATACCGCCAGCAAGCACTAACTTATGCTTGGCTTGAATATCATTAATAAGTTGCCAGTTGAAAGATTCACCTGTACCACCTTTCGTGTCGCCTACTTGGCAGTCAAGTAGTACGCGGCTTAGTAGGTCATTCTTTAAGTGTCTGTCCACTGATTTGTCCACTGATTCGGGAAGGGCGTCTGCGGATGTTGCCTGTACGCCTTCTGCTTTCCAAATTTCACAACCTTCAGGTAGTTTATCTGCTAATGCTGCGATGTATGTTTCATCCTCGTTACCATGTAGCTGAACGGCAAAGAGGCCTAGTGAGGCAGCAAGAGACGCCACTTCATCAACATCATGGTTTACAAACACTCCCACAAAAGCACCCTCTACATCTTGCGTGATAGATATCGCCTGTTCCTTTGATACACAACGGGGAGATTTCTCTGCAAATATAAGCCCGCCAAAACTAGCGCCTCTATCGAACGCCATCTGCGCTTGTTCTTTGCTGGTTAATCCGCAGACTTTCACTGCTCCATTAACCAATGTTTTTACAGCGCGTCGAAGGTCAGTCTCTGCCATCAGAGCGCTGCCAACCAAAAAGCCCTGTGATACAGGTGCCAAGCGCAATACGTCTTGATGGGTGTATATACCTGACTCTGAAATAACCACGTAGTCGTGCGTGGATTCCTTTAACATCGGCACAAGGCGCTCAGTAGTAGCTAGATCAGTAGAGAGATCACGAAGATTGCGGTTATTGATACCAATAATATTAGCTTCAAGCGCAATGGCTCGCTCCATCTCTTCTTCGTTGCTCACTTCAGTAAGAATGTCTAATGATAGCGAATTTGCTACGCTAGCCAGCTCGCGATACTCATCGTCGCTCAAAACGCTAAGCATGAGCAGCACAGCGTCAGCGTTATAGTGGCGGGCTAGATACACTTGATAGCTGTCGACAAAAAAATCTTTGTTAAGAACCGGCTGAGAAACGCGCTCTGTCACGTAAGCTAGGTATTCAAACTTCCCTTGAAAGTACTTCTCGTCAGTAAGCACTGATATCCCAGCAGCGTGAGGAGTATAGGCCGATAAAATCTCGTCTAAATCGAAATTTTCTCGAATAAGCCCCTTTGAAGGAGATGCCTTTTTACATTCAAAAATAAAGCCTGCATTTGGCTCGTTTAGCGCAGCAAATAAGCTTTTTTCGGAAGCAGTCAAATTAGCTTTAAAACTATCTAGCGGCAGCGCCTCTTTGCGCGCGGCGACTTCTTCTCGCTTGTCTGCAACAATTTTCTCAAGCACATTAGCCATTCGTGCTTACCTCCTGAGTAATTTTGGCAACCTTTGATAACAACTGCATAGGTAACCCTTCTGCCATGGCGTTCATTGCCATTTCGGCGCCTTCTTTGAACGTGGTAGCTTTGCCCGTCACTTTCAACAGTGCACCACAGTTCATTGCAATAGCCGCGCGGTGCGCCTCTTTGCCTTCACCGTTAAGGGCTGCTTCAACAAACTGTTTATTTTCTTCTGGCTCGCCACCTTCAATTGCCGATAGCGGATAGTGGGGCAAACCAAAATCTTGTGCAGTTACCGACAGCTTACGAATGTCGCCATGTTCCAGATCGTAAATGATTGATTCGCCATGAAGAGCCAACTCATCCAGTCCGTCTCCGTGAACAATCATGGCGCGATGTTGCCCAAGCAGCATCAGTGTTTTTGCATAGGGTTCTAGCAGTTGGGGAGAGTATACGCCGAAAACGCCGTGAGTTGGACCCGCAGGGTTTGCCAATGGGCCTAATATATTGAATAGCGTTCTGGTCTTCATCGCAGCTCGCACGGGGGCTGCGTGGCGCATGCCTGCGTGATATACCGGTGCAAAAAGAAATGTGAAATTTGCTTCATCTAAACATTTACGAGAGGTCTCAGGGCTTATTTCTAGATTTAAACCAAATTGACGAAACAAATCGGCTGAACCAGACTTGCTTGAGACACTTCTATTCCCGTGTTTTGCCACTTTTACGCCGCATGATGCTGCGACTACGCCCGCAGCACTGGAAATGTTGATAGTGTTATGCCCGTCACCACCAGTGCCTACAATATCCGCAAACTCGTAAGACGGCGTAGGGAAAGGCAGGGCATTGGCCACCATAGCGCTCGCTGCGCCGGCTATTTCGCCTGGCGACTCTTTTTTCATTTTCAGCGCGGTAAGCACGGCTGCAATCATTACTTCACTTTGCTCACCGTGCATGATGCTGTTGAATAAGCTGTACGCTTCGGTTTGCGACAGCGATTCTCGCAGCATAATTTGTTCAAGTAGAGGGCCTGCGTTAAGCATGGTTCGCTCCCTGTAGCGTTAAATAATCAATACTTTGTTTCAACAACAAACTGCCGTGTGCTGTTAAAATCGATTCTGGATGAAATTGGAAACCAAGCATGCGGTCTTCATCATTGTAAACTGCCATCACTGCCTCACTTCCATCATCGTTTATTGTTGATGCACAGACGGTAAGCTTCTCAGGCAATTCGTGGGCTACTAATGAATGGTAGCGTGCAACGTGCAGCGGCTGCTGAAGATCTTTAAACATGGCTTCTTCCGAATGCGTAATGGCCGACGACTTTCCGTGCATTACTTGGCTAGCTCGCCCCACTGTACCGCCGTAGTACTCCACAATTGCCTGATGGCCAAGGCAAATACCAATGACAGGAAATACGCCGCTGACCATTTTAAGCAAAGCAGGCATACAGCCAGCATCACTGGGAGCGCCAGGGCCTGGGGAAAGCATCAATAAAACAGGGCCTTTCGTCGCTTGTTCCTGCATTTTATTAAAAAGAAGCTCAGCTGACACAGTATTTCGATAAACTTTTATGTCTAAGTCTAATGTACGCAGTTCATCGACAAGGTTATAGGTAAACGAGTCTACATTATCGAGCAAAAATAAAGTGGTAACTTGGTGGTTCATGCGCTGCCTCCTTTATTTGACGCGGCACTTATGTGTTCTATTTCCTCTTGAAGTGCCGCCTTAACAGCACCTATAACGGCCTGTGCTTTGGCTCGCGTTTCGTCAGCTTCAGCTTGGGGAATGGAATCGTATACCACACCTGCGCCTGCTTGAATGTAAGCTGTGCCGTTTTTAACGAAGGCAGAGCGTATAACGATACAAGTGTCCATGTCGCCTTGGCTATTTAAGTACCCCACTGCACCACCGTAACTACCACGACGCTTTTTCTCTACTTCACGGATCAAGGTGGCTGCGCTGACCTTTGGTGCACCTACCAGAGTACCCATATTCATGCAGGCTTGATACGCGTGCAATGGGTCTAGGTCGTCGCGCAATTGACCTACCACGCGAGACACTAAGTGCATTACGTGTGAGTAGCGATCTACTTTAAGCAAATCTTTAACGAATCGAGTACCCGGACGGCTAACTTTAGCCACGTCATTTCTCGCCAGGTCAACCAGCATGATGTGCTCAGATTTTTCTTTCGTATCTTCGCGAAGGTTTAACTCTATGCGACTGTCCAAATCTCTATCAATGCTGCCGTCTGGACGCTTGCCTCGAGGGCGAGTTCCTGCAATAGGGTAAATTTCTACTTGATTGCTTTCTCTTTCGTATTTAAGCGCCGACTCGGGTGAGGCCCCAAAAATACTAAAAGCGGCATCTTGCATGAAAAACATGTAAGGGCTTGGATTCGATTCTTTAAGTTTGGCGTAAGCGAGCAGTGGCGAAGGACAGGGGAGAGAAAATGTGCGCGAAGGCACAACCTGAAAAATATCGCCAGCAAGAATGTGCTGCTTTAAATCAAGCACGTGGTCACAAAACTGCTCGTCGCTAATGTCTACGCTTGCCTCAAAAGAAGAAAGTGTCTGTCCATTTTGTGTTTGTCCATTTTGTGTTGCTTCTATTAATTCGAGTGTCTGTCCATTTTGCGATTCATTCTGTCTACTTGTTAATAGTGGCTCAGCAGGCATCTCATGAAGCAGTTGATGAATGGCCTCTAACCGCTGCGCAATTGCAAAATATTGCTGAGCTACATCCTCACCGCTAAATACGCTGCCGATAAGGTGGGTTTCGCGGGTTTGATGATCAACGGTAATTAATGTCTCCGCCAAATAGAACACAAAATCAGGGCAGTCATTTTCACCTTCAGCAACATCCGGCAGTTTTTCGAAGCCCGCAAGCATGTCGTAAGCGAATACACCGCCCAGAAAAATAGCATGAGGGTGTTGGCGGATGGGGGTTACTTTATTGAGAACAATACGCAGCGCGTCCATAACGCTCGCGGCTTTCAACCGGCTATCTTCGTCTAATTCGTTATCTGCGTCATCGCAAAGAAGAACGATAGAAGTGTCTGTCCTATCAATGATATTCAGGCCTTCGGGAGCGTGCGTAGCAAACAAAGGTAAAACTGAAGCGCCGTTTCCTGTTAGTGCCTTAACCTCAACTCGGTTGCCTCTGCATTCCATGCGAAGGGCGGCATCAACCATCAATAAACTTTGCAGGTCATCTTTTGAATCGATTTCTGCTGATTCTAAAAGTAGTGCGTTACTTGTATTCCCACAAAGGTGGGCAAACGCGGCGAGTGGATCATCAACATAGTGACCTACCTGCTCTATTGTCTCTACTTTACCTGGGGAAGTCCCCAGTTCCGCTAAACTCATTTTTGCTACTCTCCAATTGCAAAAAGATAAAAAAAAGGCCCGTATAAACGGGCCTTTATGTGTTTTCATTCACGCACTACAGTGCACACCGCCCGTTAAGTTAGGGAGTGCCACCACCAAGCTGCAACTGTCATTGCTGTAGAAATGTTGTAAGAATGCATGAATTACTCGTTGTTTTTTCAAACTTCAATAGGATTTGAAGCTGTTAGTACGTATACTTTGTGCGTATAGAAGAAAACAAATTGCCTTTCGTGTCAACCTAAAATTTGCATATTACTTTGAAAATAGATTTACATAGCCATACAAAATACTCAGACGGCCATCTCACGCCAGAAGAATTAATCCTTCGAGCTCACACCATGCAGGTGGATGTACTTGCGCTTACCGACCACGACACCGTAGCGGGCTTAGACGAGGCTCATGCCACTCAAGCGAAACAAAAGCGGTCTTTGACCATCATTGATGGTGTTGAAATTTCCACCACTTGGCACGGTTTTGATATCCACATTGTAGGCTTGAACGTAGACAGACAATGCCCAACGTTCTTATCTCATCTCAATGGTCAAGCTCAAGTCCGCGAGGCACGCGCTGAAAAAATAGCTGATAAACTCGAGAAGTGTGGGTTTGAAGGCGTTTTAACGCGAGCTAAAGCACTAGCCGGTGTAGGGCAGGTTACTCGCGCTCATTTTGCTCGAGTCTTAGTGAACAATTATGGCGTGCCGACTATGCAGGCTGCCTTTAAAAAGTATTTAGGCAAAGGTAAAAGGGCAGCGGTTAAAGCCGAATGGCCAAGTATAGAAAGTGCAATTGAATGGATCCACGATGCAGGTGGCCAAGCCGTGCTCGCGCACCCCGCGCATTACGATATGACGGCTAAATGGCTAAGGCGATTAGTAGATTTGTTCGCACAATCTGGTGGAGATGCTATTGAGACGGCGTTCCCCGGTATAAACAAAACTAAGCAAGAACTGATCAATGAAATTGCACAAACTCACAATTTGCTAGCTTCAGCGGGCTCCGACTTTCACTTCCCCTCTCGCTGGACTGAGTTAGGTAAAAACCTTGGAATTAGTAGCCAACTAATCCCTATCTGGCACGATTGGCTGCAGATTAAAGAGCTTGAAAGTGCACCGTAAGCAAATCTATAGTTGAAATTCAGTGGCAATAAGGCGTTGATAGAAGCAAAGCGATAACGAGTCGGTCCTCAGCCAATCAATGCCCACATAAATAACCATAAAAAGTGCTAGCAACCAGAACAAGTTGAATAGCGTTTTTTATAAAAGGAAGTAATCATGAGTCAATTTTTTTATGTACACCCAGATAACCCGCAAAAACGCTTGATAAGCCAAGCATGCGAGCTAATTCGCGAGGGTGCGGTTGTGGTCTACCCTACAGACTCAGGCTATGCCATAGGCTGTCAAATGGAAGACAAGAAGGCGTTAGAGCAACTTTGCCGCATTCGTCAAATAGATAAAGACCACAATTTTACTTTGATGTGTCGTGATATGTCAGAGCTATCAATTTATGCCAAGGTTGATAACACTGCCTTTAGGCAGATAAAGAACAATACGCCAGGTCACTATACGTTTGTGCTAAAAGCAACGCGAGAAGTACCGAAGCGCTTACAGAATCCCAAACGCAAAACCATTGGGATCCGCGTGCCGGATAACGCCATTGCGCTAGCATTACTGGAAGAACTTGGCGAGCCGTTGATGTCTACGTCTTTGATTTTGCCAGGCAACACCATGGCTGAATCAGACCCTGACGTGATTCGAGATAATTTAGAAAAGCAAGTTGGGCTTATCATTCACGGCGGTTATATTGGCGAACATCCCACAACTGTGATTGATTTATCGGAAGATACGCCCGTTATTTTACGTCATGGTACTGGCGATCCGTCTCCGTTCGAATAATTGGCGGTTGCTCTGCCAATCAAAGAAAGTTGCCAGGTGGCATGTGACGTTAATGAATGAACGTTAGAACCAATAATATTCGCTGCGGCAGGTAAAACGGTTGTGGGACTGTGTCTGAATTAACTAAAACAAATAACAACAAAGAAACGCCTCATGAAAAGGGGCTTTCGACACCTGTTCAGCAGCCGCTTCCCCTTGCGTTTATTAATGGCGAGGCGCTTATTGAGAAACCGGAAGATCTGTTCATTCCTCCTGATGCCCTTGAAGTTATCCTTGAAACTTTCGAAGGGCCTCTCGACTTACTGTTATATCTGATCCGTAAGCAAAAGTTCGATATCACAACTCTGCCAATTGCTGCTGTTACTAAGCAATATATGGAATATGTAGACGCCATGATGGCGCTAAAGCTAGAGTTGGCAGCAGAGTATCTGCTGATGGCTGCAATTCTGGCTGAAATAAAGTCTCGTCTTTTATTACCGAAGCGCAGTGACGACAGTGAGGAAGAAGACGATCCTAGGGCCGAGTTGATCAGACGTCTAAAAGAATATGAACTGGTGAAACAGGCCGCAGAAGACTTGGATATTCAGCCTCGTCTTGAAAGGGATGTGTTTAAAGCACATGTGGAAGTTAGTGAGAACGTTGCGCCAATTCGTGTTGAGCCTGACGTATCTTTAGCCGAGATAGTGCTGGCATTTAGCAAAGCGATGAAACGGGCGGAAGCGTTTGAACATCACACTATTGAAAGGGAAGCCTTGAGCACGCGAGAGCGCATGTCGCTTATCTTATCGTTGCTTACGTCTGCAGAATATACGCCGCTTGAACGCCTTTTCACTGTTGAAGAAGGAAGGGCCGGTGTAGTGGTTTGCTTCTTAGCAATTTTAGAATTGGTAAAAGAACAGCTAATTTTATGCATTCAGGCAGGTTCTTATGCAAAAATTCATGTAAAATTAGGATCGCATGAAGAAAATTAACACGGCGCAGCTGAAACAATTGGTCGAGGCCGCAATATTTGTGGCCGACACGCCCGTAACGAAGCAGCAGTTGAAAGAAACGGTGCTTAACGAGTTCACCGTGGCTGATAGAACTTTGAGTAAGGTAATTAACGAACTAAAGTTAGATTATCAACCTCGGGGCATTCAGCTAGTAGAAGTAGCGAGTGGCTATCGCTTTCAATCATTAGATGCATTAAGCCCGTGGTTAAGTAAATTATGGCAAGAAAATGCGCCTAAGTACTCAAGAGCAATGCTTGAGACACTTGCGCTCATTGCCTATCGTCAACCTATTACCCGCGGAGAGATTGAGCAGGTAAGAGGTGTAGCGGTAAGCAGTAATATTATAAAGACACTCACAGAACGAGACTGGATTAAGGTAGTTGGTCACAAAGAAGTACCGGGGCGACCCGCACTTTATGCTACCACGAAAGGCTTTTTAGACTACTTTTCAATGGCGTCATTGAGCGATTTGCCCAATGTTCATGCCTTTGAAAATATGGCCGAAAGTATTGCGTCAGACTCGCCGCTTAAGGTGTTAAATGAGGCACCGTCTGAATAGACCGTGCGACCGTAAACAAGCAATTAAGAGTGAAAACCATGACTGAAAAGTTGCAAAAAGTACTGGCTAACCAAGGGCTAGGCTCGCGACGAGAAATGGAACGTTGGATTGAAGAAGGCCGTGTATCGGTCGATGGCACCAAAGCAACCCTTGGCGATCGAGTTGACCACACCGCACAAATTCGCGTAGATGGGCATCTATTGTCTCGCCAAACTGAACAACCGGTATGCCGTGTTCTAATGTATAACAAGCCTGAAGGTGAACTATGCAGCCGTCATGATCCAGAAGGGCGCGACACAGTATTTGACCGACTTCCAGCTATTCGATTGGGCCGTTGGATCACGGTGGGCCGCTTGGATATGAACACTAGCGGCCTTCTGTTATTTACCAATGATGGTGAGTTAGCAAACCGCCTGATGCATCCTAAATGCGAAGTAGAGCGCGAATATGCCGTTCGCGTATTTGGTGAAGTAACGGGTAAAACGCTGCATACTTTGCAAAAAGGCGTTGAGCTTGAGGATGGTGAAGCGAAATTCCTTACCATCTCTGGCGCTCCAACCCCACAACATGCCGAAGATGAAAGCATGAACCGCTGGTATAACGTAACGTTAAAAGAAGGCCGTAACCGTGAAGTACGTAGGTTGTGGGAATCACAAGGTGTTCAGGTTAGCCGACTCATACGTGTTAAGTATGGCCCAATAGAGCTTCAAAAACGTTTGCCTCAAGGTGCGTGGGTTGAGCTTGGGTTAGAAGATGTAAACGCGCTACGTAGCCATGTTCAGCTGCCAGATGAAACGCAAACTATGATCAACGTGAGACAGGGCAAACTTGACCATGCGCGTTTAAGTCGCATGCGCCGCTCGGTTAAAAAGCATAAAGTACGTAAGCAACAAGGCTTAAGTAAACGTGCTGGGCGCCCAGCAAAACGCAAATAGCTAACTACTCGCTTTTACACAGCACTAACAAAGCCGCTAATCATTACTAGCGGCTTTTTTTATGTCTTCCTCTTATTGAGGGTTCAACAAATATTTATCCTTTCTTTTTGAATGCGTCAATTTATACCGTGTTTATACCGATCTTCTTAGTGAAACTTAGCGTAGCAAAATAGGAATATGCTACGTGACGTAGCGAAAATCTAAGACACGGAAAAGGAGATGGTAATGAAAGACATGCCTCAGTTGGGAATGGGAACATTTCGTTTAGAAGGCGAGGAAGCCCGAGAGTCAGTCAGTAAGGCGCTGGATGTTGGCTTTAGACACATAGACACCGCCCAGTTTTACGGAAATGAAGCGGAAGTGGGAGACGCGATCAAGACCAGTGGCTTAGACAGAAGCTCGCTTTTTGTTACAACGAAAGTGTGGCATGAGTCATTGGGAGACGCTCATTTTATTCCAAGCGTGCATGAAAGTTTGGAAAAATTGAAGCTAGAATACGTCGATTTACTGCTTATCCATTGGCCCTATCCTGGAAATGACATAACGTTAGAAAGTTATTTGGGAAGTCTTGCGCAAGCAAAAGCGGACGGCTTGACGCGACACATAGGTGTGTCGAACTTTACCATCGACCTGCTAGACAAAGCAGAGAGTATTTTAGGCGAGGGTGAAGTGTATACCAATCAGATTGAGATCCATCCTTTCATGCAAAATAAAAAAGTAGTGGAAGCCTGTAAAAAGAAAGGAATTCGAGCGACCGCTTATATGCCATTCGCGGTGGGGAAAGTCATGAAGGATGAAACGCTGATGCGAATTGCTCAAAATCACGATGCAACACCTGCACAAGTGGTATTGGCGTGGATGGAAAAACGTCATATTTACGCTATCCCCTCATCAACCAGTAAACAGCACTTGGCGGAAAATTTAGCGTATGGTGGTGTGCATTTGACTGATGAGGAGCTAGCGCTTATCGACGATTTAGACAATGGTGAACGTATCGTTAATCCAGACTTCGCTCCTACGTGGGATTAACCTCATACAGTTTTTATAGCTGTTAAGTTAAATAGTGAAGTAATAGATTAGCTTTTCATGTCGCCGCCTCCAATTATCAACTTTAGGCGGCGGCAAAAAATTGAGTTGAGGAAATGAAGGTAAGTTTCGATCTGCTCGCAATAAAATCCCGCACGTTTAGCTCTTCTCTACTTCTACGTGTTTAAGAATTCTGGCTGGGTTGCCTCCAATAACAACATTATCACCGAAAGATTTTGTTACTACAGAGCCCGAGGCAACAACCACGTTATCCCCTAGGCTCACGCCGGGATTTATAACAGCCATTCCACCAATCCAGCAGTTATCACCAATGGTTATGGGTTTTGCAAACTCAATTCCTGTAGCCCGTCGAACTGGGTCAATTGGATGAGTAGCGGTGTAGAGCCCAACTTGAGGAGCGATCATACAGTTATCGCCAATGGTTACTCTGGCCGCATCTAAAATAACACAGTTAAAATTGGCGTAGAAATTTTCGCCTACATAGATGTTTTCACCGTAATCGCATTTGAACGAAGACTCAATGTAAAGCCTTTTCCCCGTCGAACCGAAAAGGGCTTTTAATAGTCCTGTACGCTTTTTATGGTCACTTTGACAGGTCGCATTGAGCTCGTCTAATTGAATACGGCATTGCTTACGCAATGCCGTTAATGTTTTGTCTGACGGGTAGTATAAATCGCCAGCGAGCATTTTTTCTTGTTCGGTCATAAGGTTTTAAACACAGCGCTACAAAATAATGTCGATACGTTACTGCGCACTACCATAGCTTACAACGACTTTTTGTTTTAACGTTTCGCTTTCAATGTCTAAATTGACAGGGCGTTTTAAAATAATATTGCCTTCAACAGTAACTGAAGCGCTTATAGACAGCGTAGGTTTGTCATCAGATTTGTTTCCCCATGAGCTTTCATTCTCTCTGTAAATAATATCGCCATGTACGTGAGAATTACCAGAAAGCGTAATATCACCGTTTAGTGTTTTGATATGTTTCTCTATTTTGGTATCTGCTGCCGTGATATCACCATTTACTGTTTCAACGCTGCCGCCCACGCTACTTTGAGAAGGCAGCGCTACGTTTCCATTTACAGTCTCTAAGTCTTTAAGCACAGTTAAATGTGAAGATGCATTCACGTCTCCATTGACGATATCAATATTTCGGACAGTCACATGACTACCCATTTCAAGGTTGCCGTTAACAATGTTGACTTCGTCAGCACCCGCATTGTCGCTAATCTCAACATTACCGTTTACCGAAGAAATATCGCCGGCATGCTTTCCTTCTGCAATGTCTATATTGCCTAGAATAGAGCTTAAGTCACTGCCATCCAATGCACCAGCATTCCCCACATGTATAACGCAACCAGAAAGAAGAGATGCAGAAAGCAGAAGCGCTGTTGAGGTTAAAATAGACTTTTTCATATTCTTATATCCTTAACGGTTTTTATATATTTTTGATAGCACGCTTGTTTCGATGTATTAATCAGTAAACTGTCGAGTTTTACTTCAACGTTATTTATCACATTACTCATCACGTTTTTCACGTTACGTGCCATTATTTAAAATATAATTAAAACAAAAGGATAGCGTTTTTGTTCGAAAGGCGGAACTCAACGCGGTGGCGTAATTATTAGCTTAATAGCCTCATCAACTAACGTGTAGTGCATTTGACCATCTGAGATATCGATACACGAAGGTACAGAAGTGCAGAAGTGGACAGACACTAAGCTCGCTAGAGCACAGAAAGGGACATACATTTAATTGAAGCTTTGCATTAAAGAAAGGGACAGACACTTGAGAAAAGTGGTTTGAAGCTAACTTAATAAGGTTTAAGTGGGTGTCCAAAACTTGCACGTAAAACATTTACGAAAGTACAGACGTGGACAGACACTCGAAACTCCGCTTTAAAGTGAGAGGAGGCGTCTGAGAAATGTGATTTTGTGTCAATCCGCTGAGAGATTTAAGTGGGTGTCCAGAGATGACACCAAGAAATGCACTGATACTGATGATGGTTTCGCAATATAAAATAGGGGTGATAGAGTAAGTAAAGGCTGAATATGTGTGCAATTTATTTATTGAACGCTGCCCACCTTCTCATCCGAGAAGCGATCCTAATAACAACTTTGGCAATAGCTGAATTAGAGCTACTTGATGACTCAGTAACAAAAAATCCGTTTTAACGTGATGCCGAGACTCTCCGGTTTGGTGATAAGGCCTATTGTTTGCATACTAAATGATGAGTACGACTTGCCGACTTCTGTATCTTCACAGATAAGAGGTGGTAAGAACGCTATTAATAGTCAGAGAAAAATAGTAAAGCTACATCGCCTGAGCAAGGCGCCTTAGATATTTTCCTTCTGTGGTTAAGAACGTTTTAAAAAAACGACATACATCTAATCGGCCAAGATGACAAACGATTAATCTAAACGGAGCAGTAGATGCAGGACAAATATGCACAATTGAATAAAGCTAAGCGGCTAGCCTTGTACTGTTTAATTTTTGCCGCGTGTGTATTTGTTTCAACAATATTATTTCCTAAGTTTTATACAGAATTGCAAGGTGCCTGGTGGTTGGGGCTTATAAAGATGGCCAGTGAGGCAGCGCTCGTTGGTGGCCTCGCCGATTGGTTTGCTGTGACCGCACTGTTTAAACCAATACCTGCAAAATATCCCATTCCTCACACCAACATAGTCGCTAGCAATAAGTCTGTTATTGCTAATAACTTGTCATTATTCGTAAAAGAAAAGTTCTTTCATCCCGAAGCGATAGAAAAGCTTATTCGCGATAGTGATCCTGCCAAAGGAGCGGGAAGATGGTTGTCCCAAAAGAAAAACTCTGCTCGTTTGAGCCGATTTTTGTGTGATGCTTTGGCTGGCGTGATGCGTGTACTTGATGATAAACCGGTGAAAGCGTTTATCGCTAAAACCGCTCAGAAAGGTATTAATGAACTTGACCTCAGGCAGCTTATGGTAACGTCATTAGGCGCTGTGACGAGAGAGCGGCAGCATCAAGTTGTCCTTGATAGGGTGCTAGGAAAACTAGCCAAACTGCTCGCGGAGCCTGAGACCCAGATTTATATAGCAGATACATTAGTTGTTTGGTTAAAAACCGAATACAGCCGAATTGAAAAGTTGTTGCCGTCTAGCTGGTTGAGTGAACAGGGTGCGTTAATTGCTGTAAAAGCCGTTTCGAGTATTTTAGAAGACATATACGAAGATGAGCACCATCCGATTCGCCATGCCTTTGATGAGCAGGTGCACGAATTTTTATACGAGTTACAGCACAGCCCATTAATGGAGAAAAAGGTAAACAGCTACCGCGAAAAGATTATTAATGATCCAGCACTAAACGCCTATGTTCAGCAGTCGTGGGCCAAGTTCCATCAATGGCTGTTAGCGTCTCTTGAAGAGAAAAATGGTAAAGCAGAGGTAAAGGTCTCTGGCCTCTTAACAGACTTAGGCACTACGTTGACGCAAGACAGTGAATTAGCAAAAGCATTTAACAAGCATATTGGTGAAGCGGCTAAATATATGGCGCCAGAGCTGGCTGAGTTTCTCACACGTCATATTCGTGACACGATAAATAGCTGGGACGAGCGAGAAATGGCGCAGCAGGTGGAGCTGAATATTGGGCGAGACCTCCAAAAAGTGCGAATTAACGGCACGATTGTCGGTGGGCTAATTGGTGCAATACTGTTTGGGATAGAAGCGCTGATTGGCGTATAGCGTTCTTCGCAAATAGACAATGTAGCTTAGTTGAAAACTTGTCGAAACATTGATTATTTGGAGATTAAAACAATATTCGCTGCTGCACGCTCGATTCATTTAACGTGAAGAGCGAATACTAGATTATCAGCTTCAACCTTACCCTTTAAACCCCCTTTTAATACAGAGCGTTCAAGACGGTTGATAGTGTAGTTATCGGAGTAAAGGGACGTAACTGTATCTTCATTTACACTAAAGGGAGGGCCGGCCATTTCATTCTGGTCATACTCGAATGAGATGATTAGCTGCGGTGCGCATTGAGTAATGGCCATTAAATGCGCAGCATATTGCTCGCGAAGCGGGCTAGGTAGTGCTACCAATGCTGCTCTATCGTAAACACCCGTTACCTCACCTAAGTCGGTTGGCGTTAGCTTAAAGATATCACCGACGTATATGGTCAAACTATCTTTAGCATAAATTTTACCGTTTGCTGTCGTGGTAACGGTAGGCTTCACATCTAGCTCTTCAAACAACTGAATGACTGCTAATTCGCTAAGCTCAGCACCTACTACATCACATCCTTGAGAAAGCAACCAGCCTATGTCTCTTGTCTTCCCGCATAGTGGTACAAATATACGTTTTAAAGAAGCTTTAGAGGTTTCGTCACCGAGTAGAAAAGACGCGTACTTTACAAGAAGTGCATTGCCTTTTGGTTCATGAAATCCAATTTCGTTCTTTTGCCATTTACTATGCCAAAAACTATGCTCCATTAGAAAACCTCTTAGCAAGACGCAGAGCGAGCTCCACAAACAGTTTTATTTTCAAAGTAAGATAAAAAAGCAGCGCGAGATGGCTGCTTTTAAAGTGATATTAATTATCAAGCGGTGTGTTGAAGTCTTCAGATAATTCGAAGTCACCTTCAACAGTTGTCACTTTGTCATCGACAAAGTTTATGACCATTTGCTTTTGAAAATCTTCTCCGCGTTTTTTCATACCGCGCTTCATATCATATACATAGTACCAAGTATCATCGTCGAACGAGTCTTGGACAACCGGATTTCCTAGTACATAGATAACTTGCTCTTTTGTCATTCCAACGCGTAGCTTTTCAACGTCTCTCTGGTCTAGAAAGTTTCCTTGAGGAACGTCGATTCGATAGATCCAGTTCGAGCAAGCCGTTGATGTTAATGTGATACCAAGAATTACTAATAGATGGTGCAACTTCATTCGTTAATTTGTCCAGTATTGCCTTTGTTAGTGCCATCGAAGCTCGCTAATGCGAATTTCGCGGCTGTTTTATTGCAAGCGCGAAGGCATGCTACATTGACAACTATGACCAATCAACTGCATTTTAGTTCGATGCAGCGCTTTTAAGCAGCTCTTTTGCATTCGCTAACGCTGATTTTGTAACTTTATCGCCGGCTAGCAGTCTCGCAAGTTCGTCAATTCTATCTTGCTTGGTAAGCGGCAGCATTTGGGTTTCTGTGCTCTCACCATCGGTAATCTTGGTTACAAAAAGTTGATTGTGTGCCTGGGCGGCAACCTGAGGCAAATGCGTTACACACATTACTTGTGATTGGCTGCCTAGCTTACGAAGCAAGCCGCCAACAATAGAGGCTGTAGGGCCGCTAATGCCTGTGTCCACTTCGTCAAAAATCATTGTTGGTGTGGCGTGATGGTCGCTTGCAATCACTTGAATCGCTAGCCCAATGCGAGAAAGTTCACCGCCTGACACGACTTTGTCCAGTTTATCTGCGTCTTGACCCGGGTTAGTCGAGACCTTAAATTCCACTGAGTCCAGCCCCGTACTTACAGGTTTTTTAAGTTCATCATACTGTATTTGAATGTCTACTTTTGCGTGAGGCATATTCATCTGACGAATTTGCGTTTCAATATCTTTACTTAGCTTTTGCGCCGCCCGCTGCCTACTTTCCGAAAGGCTTTGTGTTGCAACTAAATAAGCTGTTCTCGCCTCGGCAACTTCACTTTCTAATGTGCCTAAAAGCGTCTCTTGATCCGACAATGATGCGAACTCAGCAGCCAATTCTTGATGGTGCTGATAAAGGGCCTCGGGCATGACTGAATGTTTACGCGCCAAATCCATTGCCTTAGCATAACGAGCTTCAACCTGTTGAAGGCGTAAAGGATCGATTTCTAATTGGTCACAATAGCTGCGCAACTCGCTTGCCGCTTCTTCTACTTGAATGGCGGCATCGTTTAATAGTGCAATCATTGGGGTAAGACTAGCGTCGTGAGCTTCTAACTCACCCAATCGCTCTATGCTGCTTTGTATGACAGAAAGCGCGTTGCCCTCATCGTTTTCATACAAGTTATACACACTTGTTTGCGCTTGCTCTAACAAGCTTTGTCCGTTACTTAAACGTTTGTGCTCCGTTTCCAGCTCTTCAAATTCGCCATCCTCAATAGCGAACTCGTCGAGTTCCTGTACTTGATACGTAAGAAGCTGAAGACGGTCTTCTCGTTGCTGAGCTTGTTCTTGAAGTATTTTGAGTGTGCGCTGCTTGTCTCTCCATTGGGAGTAAGCGTCTTTTACCTTTTCTAAAACATCATTGTGTTTTGCATACCCATCGACGAGGTCGCGTTGGTGGTCTTCTTTAAGCAGTTGAAGGTGGGTGTTTTGCCCGTGAATGGCAAGTAAAAACTGCCCCAGTCCCTTTAACTGCTGCAATGAAGCAGGCACACCATTGATGAATGCTTTTGAGCGACCTTCTTTTGAAATAACGCGGCGAATGAAGCAGCTGTTTTCATCTTCATCAGATGTCAGCTCATGTTCGTCAAGAAACGCTTTGGCCAATTCATTTTTACTTAGTGAAAAGTGAGCAATAATTTCAGCTTTAGCACTGCCTTTGCGAACGGCATTTGCATCTGCACGTTCTCCCAAACAAAGGCTCAAAGCGTCTATAGCAATAGATTTACCAGCACCGGTTTCACCCGTAATCGCAGTAAGCCCGTTTTCGAGCTGAACGGACAACTGTTTGACAACTGCAAAATTAGAAATAGAAAGATGCGCTAACATAACCACACTCGGAAAAAGTTGAACATGATGATATATACAGTAACTGATAATATATACAGTATTTAACTGTGTAAAGTGAAGTCGTATAAAAATTGATAAAAAATAGAGTGTAGAGGGGTAAGTTTTTGAATTTATGAGGCTTATAAATATTTTAGTTAAGGTTGGTTACGAGTAACAGCTATATCAGAATACGAGGTTACTTTTTTTATACAGTAAAAAGGAGAGCAAAAGCTCCCCTTTATAAAAATCTATCTAAGTTTGTAATGTACTGCTTTTAAACTAGCAGTGCACCCAAGGCTAGAGATTACTGTTGCAGTTCACCGCTGCCAGATTCGATATGGGCGCGAACGAACCATTGGAACTGTTCTAAATCAGCTAATTGACCTGTAATCATGTCTTCTGAAACAGGGTCAATGTCACCCAAAATCTCTAGTGCTTTTCTGTGATCGCCATTCACGCCATCATAAACAGCATCTAACGCCTTGAGGTGGTCAAGCACCAAGCCTTTACCTAATTGATAGTCTTCCCAGCTGCGACCTTCTACAATCGCTTTTGGTGTACCCTTAGGTACTCCGCCCAACGTGGCAATGCGCTCTGCGATGGTGTCGGTCATACCACGAACCGCATCAACCTGCGGGTCCAACATTTCGTGCACACCGATAAAATTCGGTCCCACAACATTCCAGTGAACGTGTTTAAGCGTAAGCTGTAAATCTAATAGCGCGACTAATCGTTGATCCAATACCTTGATAGTTTTGGCAGCGGCATCGTTATCCATTCCTGGGGCTGTAAATTTGATATTGGTATTACTCATGATATCTCCTATTGCTGAATAAAATATCAGCGAATTGTTAACAAGAACTTATGAGACTTAAGGAAGTCTAGCTTCGCCTTGTAAATCATTTCGCTGAGAGCTTGACTAAGAAGGTGCAACAGGTATGCCGTATACGAGGATGTTTATAAGTAACGGATTTCTATAATCATTTTTAGTAATATTAAAAAATCTTTATTTTTCAAGCCTGTAGCTTTGGGAAAATGCTACAGGCTCATGTAATAAATGCACGATTGAGGTTGTTACGCGGGAATCTAATAAAGCTTGCTGCCCCAACCTAGTTTTTTGCGAAGTACATTGAAATAGCTATAGCCTTTGGGATGGACTAAATGAAGTTTATCGGTACTTTTGTTTATTCGAATTTCGTCGCCCGGCAGAACCGGAAGCACAATATGGCTGTCGCAGCTAACTTGAAGAGAATGACTATTTACTTTTGATACTTTCATCGATACTTGGCTGTCGGCGTCAACAACGATAGGGCGACTGCTAAGGGTGTGAGGGAACATGGGCACTAGTGTAAGGGCGTCTAGTTTAGGCATGATGATAGGGCCACCAGCAGAGAGTGAATACGCTGTCGAACCTGTTGGTGTGGCAACAATAAGCCCGTCACTGCGTTGGCTAAACACGAACTGCTCATCTATATAGATTTCGAACTCCATCATATGGGCAACTTTTCCGTGATGCAGCACCACTTCATTCATTGCAGAGTTATTACTTTTGAGTTTTTCATGCCTGTAAACACCCACTTCAAGCAGAAACCGTTCTTCAACTACGCATTCCCCAGTAAAAATGAGATCGAGTTGTTGAGTAATTTCATCGGGGTGAATATCTGTTAAAAAGCCTAAATTTCCGCGATTGACGCCCACCACGTGAATGTCGAAGCGCGCCAGTACACGAGCGGCGCCGAGCATACTACCGTCACCACCAACAACAACCGCTAAATCTGCGTTTTTACCGATGGCAACAAGATTACAGCTTTCAAAATTTTCAGTTTCGAGCTCTTCAGCAATGGTTTCTTCAACAAGCAGTTTGCATCCTTTGGCCAGCAAATAGTCCGCAAGAATGTTTAAGCTGTCATGAGTTGCAGCGTGCTGAGGCTTTCCGATTAACGCAACGGTTTGATAGGGCATGGAATGCTAATGTCCTTTCATTTCCAATGGTTGGACATTAGCACAGGTATTTCGTAAAAGAAAAGCGTAAAGCGATTCAGAGCATGAGGTTTATCTATCCTCTAACCTGTTGTAGTCTAAAAGCCCCCCTTCAATAGGGTATTGCTCTTCTGACCACCTTAGAAGGTTATCGCTAAACGTCCAAAACTGTGGATTAGTGCGGCGCATTCCCACTTTATCAAGCAATGCTTTGTAATCCTTCTCGTTTTTAATTGATTTTAACTGTTCAATTGAACCTATAACCTCCGAAGTTTTGATCAACCAAAATGCGTCGGGGTAACTCCCTAATAATCCGTGTACGAGGGTGATAGTATCTTTAGAAGGCTCGCGATTTTCCTCTTCTTCGAAAAGGCTGTTCACGTTGTAATGAGCACTGTTTCTAAGCGCCGTGAAAACGTCAATTTTCTCCGGTTCTTCATCGTCTTTTATCACAATTATGGTGGTCTCTGGCATTAAGGTAGCTTGCTGTGCGGGAAGAAAGTCAAGACTCGCTAGCGCTGAAACCTGTTTCTCTGACAATATATTTTTATCGTAGGTCGTGCCTGATGGCAGAACATTGGATAAATGCGTGGAAAGCATTTGGTAGAGCTCTTGTTGAGGGTTTTCTGTTTCAAATACAATGCCCGAGGGTTGTTCAAAGCTGTTTATATCTCCCTCTAGGTAGTCGGTTAACTCAGGACTTGCATTTTGATACCACTCCTTAAGTAGCGTATGGCGCGTTTCTGGAGGCAGTAAATTAAGGAAATTTGACTCACCCTCCATCCGCAAAAAGTCCATATACAAACGCGTCATCAATTGATGGCCGTAATTACCGTAAACATCAAAACCTGCAACGAGTAAATAGTGAATTCGCTCTAACAAAGCGTAATCGATAACCCATGCGGTTTTAGTAGGCTCACCTGTCATACCCTTTACCACAGTCGCGTTATCGAAATGACGGAACACCGTTAGGCTTGCGTTAGTGTTGTCGCCATCGCCATCCCATATGCTGGAAATATTTAAGTGTTCACCGTTTTTAAATTCTTCATTCATAAACGCGGTGCGAGCGCGCATATACTTGCCTTGACGTTTAGCATACTTGACCCAGTTAACAGCTAAGGCAGAGCTGTCTTTTTCAGCAGGGAGGTGAAGGTTTTCTTTTTGCGAAGTGTAAAACGCGTTCATTTCTTCAGAGGCAGCTATTTCTGGGTCGACGAAGAGCACCCAAAATCTGTCGTTAATCACATTGAGTGCGACCTGACCGCGGCAAACAGGGCCTTTGATATAGCCCATAATTGTGTTCTGCGCCCGCTCAAGCATAAAGCGATAGCGACTTTTCACAGGAAGCAGAGAAAACGCGGTAAGGGGGTTAGCGGCGACTTCTGATTCGTAAGAGGGGAGCGTTTCAACTTTATAATCGGCGTCGACAAACCAGGCTTGCCATTTATTGGTTAGCGTTTCATTGATGGCATACGCTTGATGAGTTTTGCTTACGATAGTGGAAAATACAGGCTGTAGTCGGTAGTAAACGCGATCGACCTTTGGGTCGTCAAAAGGTCTGCGCGTAGCAATAATATCAAGGGGCTCGCCAGAGGGAGTACGTGAGCGTACTAGGTTAAAAAACTGAGGTTGCTCTTTTTCAGCTGTGACATTTTCAAAATATAGATGAGACGTAAATAAATGCTCATAGATATAGCGGGCAGACAACCGCATTTTGTTGCTATCGCCATTTAACCATTTTTCTAATGCCACTATTTTAGCGTTTAGTTCTTCTGATATAACTTTACTTGAGGAAAGCGGAGCACCGTGATGTAGCCACTGCATGAGGGTATTATGCTCAGCATCTGATAATCCAGGCAGGGCATAGGGCATCCCTCCTAGAGGCTGCTCAGCAATATATTCACCCATTTCGTCAATAGTAGGGCATTGGTTTTCACGGCTTAGACTAATGTCAAAGCCAGAACCTAAATGAGATGTATCAGGAAGTGGATGTTGCTTTTTTAGCAAAAGCATTTGCGCTAGAACTGATGATTGTGTTTTAGGTTCACCTGCTTCCTTATTTGCAGGCAAGACATTAAAGAAGCCTCGCTCACGCCACGCCTGTGTGCTGTGTGCGTCTAGAAACATGCGGTTGGGTTGAGCGGCCGTTATTCGGGTTCCTTCGTAAACTTTTTCTTTACTAGCTCCCCTAGCAACGCCCTCCGAGGACGATATTTTCAACTGACAAGGCGCGTCGTAACACGCGTGGCAAACCACACAGCGCTGCGTAAGCACGGGGTTAACTTGCTCATCAAAAAAATTGTCAGGCAACTGTTTTGCAAAGGAAACATTCTCCGTTTCAGCTAATAAGGGAGCCTCGGGTTTCGGCCATTGCCACAACGCTGTACAGAGAGCGATTGCAAGCAATGCAATTACACCGAACTTTTTCATAATTTTTATCCAAAGTAGAAGTGGTGACAGTTTACCATTCAATTTTAGGAAAAGGAGGTTCACATTATCTTTTTACATAGTCGTAGTTCTATCCAAAAATGACGTTGTTTTAACATCAATTTCACATGTTTGTTGCTTTGCGTACAGCGGTAGGTATGCTGAGAGAAATACTGTCTAAGCGTGCAATGCAAAAGCGCAAGAAGCAATTTCTGTTTATCTTGTAACTCGCTTTACGGTAAGTCACACATCAAATAGTTGCAGCGAGGGAAACATGGCTCATCAAATTATACTGCCAAGAACGATGCAGATAGGCAAAGATGCTAGCAAGCAAATTACGGAAACGTTGGCTAGCTTAAATTGTTCTAAGCCTTTGCTTATTACCGATAACGTGATGGTTGAACTGGGATATGCAGATCGGATAACGAGCTACTTAGCCGAGCACTCCATAGCACTTGATGTTTTTTCTGATACTGTACCTGAACCGACAGTTGCCTCTATATCAGCCGGCGTTGAGGCTTTGCGCGCCAAACCTTACGACTGCATTATTGCGCTTGGCGGCGGCAGTCCAATTGATAGTGCTAAGGCAATTGGTATCTTAGGTAAATACGGTGGCGAGATGCGCGACTATAAGTTCCCCAGAGTGGTGAACGAAGAAGGGCTTCCTTTAATCGCAATTCCCACAACGGCAGGCACCGGCTCTGAGGTGACGCGCTTCACTATCATCACTGATGAACAAACAAGTGAAAAAATGTTGTGTGTGGGCTCAGGGTTTATGCCCACTGCTGCACTTATAGATTTTTCCCTTACTTTGAGTTTGCCTCAACGAGTAACCGCAGACACTGGTATAGATGCGCTCACTCATGCTATTGAAGCTTATGTGAGTCGCAAAGCGAATCTATACAGCGACGCACAGGCACTCTCTGCCATGGCCCTAATTGCGCCGAACTTACGTACCGTATTTGCAGATGGTAAGAACGAGAATGCCCGTGAGGCCATGATGTTGGGGTCTACGCTGGCGGGAATTGCCTTTTCCAACGCATCAGTGGCGCTGGTGCATGGGATGAGTCGCCCCATTGGCGCAGCCTTTCATGTTCCCCATGGGCTTTCAAATGCTATGTTATTGCCTGCTGTTACTGCATTTTCCATTCCTAGCGCTCCCGTGCGTTATGCACAATGTGCTCGCGCGATGGGAATAGCAACACAAGGTGATTCAGACGACTTAGCTAATCAAAAATTAATTGGTGAATTAAAGGCCCTTAACGCCGACCTCCAGGTGCCAACTCCGAAGGATTTTGGAATAGATAAAGAGGCGTTCTTTACGATAACCTCCACCATGGCTGAGCAAGCATTGGCCTCAGGATCACCTGGAAATAACCCGCGTATACCGACCATTGAAGAAATGGTAGCTATCTATATTTCGTTGTGGGACTAGAGAAGTATAACGTTAGTTTAAAGAGCGTATCAGGCTAAATAAAAAGACTGCACAGAACAGTCTTTTTCACTTCTAAAGCCTGTACGTAACAGCACTGCGCACCTATCTTGCCGTCCAACCACCGTCAAGGACCATGGTTTGACCGGTTATATTGCGGGCACTGGGCGACATTAAGAAGTTCGCTGTATCTGCGAGTTCTTCCACACTTACGAATTGCTTTTTGGGCATGGGCTCTAACATTATCTTTGTTATTACCTCTTCTTCGCTCAAATTATTTTCTTTTGCTTGGGCCGCAATTTGCTGTTCTACCAACGGCGTTTTTACATAGGCGGGGCATAGTGTGTTGATGGTCACGTCACAGTCACCGGTTTCAAGAGCAATGGTTTTTGCGAACCCCAAAAGCCCGTGTTTGGCTGCTACATAGGCGGATTTAAAAGGAGAAGCCACAAGAGAATGTATTGAACCTATATTGATTATGCGTCCATAATTTTGCTCGCGCATGGCTGGTAAAAAGGCTTGGGTCAGCAGAGCAGGGCCTACCAGCATAATATTGATCAGCTGCTGCCACTTATCCGCAGGAAAATCCTCAAGGCGAGATACATGCTGTATGCCCGCATTATTGATTAATACATCAACCGTATATTTGCCTAGAGCGTCAGGTAGTGCTGCCACCTGTTTAGCATCGCAAACATCAACGGCAATAGCACTAGCCGAGCCTTCCAAATGGGCAAGCTTAGTTACGGCATCCTTAGCCGCCTGTTCGTTTATATCAGCAATAATAACGTGGTGGCCTTGTCTGATCATAGATTCAGCAATACCGAAACCAATACCGCTGGCGCCACCTGTGATAAATATCGTTCGCTTACTCATCGGCGTTTCCTTTATTGTCCTTCACAGGAAGACGAGTGTTCAGTGAAAATAGCAGCTCTTTAACGGCGGCGATTTGTGCGCCATCCCTGTTAGCGTAATCACTGGACGCGTAGCCCCACCAATCCCAACAACCTTGCGGGTTTAGCGGCATAAACAGCGATTTTTTAGTTTGCGGATAAAGTACGACGATATTGTTGTCATCGGCCCACTCATTTAGCCCTGTTTGAGTTGTGTAGGCGTCGCCAACGGCGTCTGCGTATTGATTACAGCCGTGAAAACTAATGTGTGCTTTACAGGCCTCTCCTTGTGCGCAGCTTTCTGGTATATACACAAAGCCTTCGCTTGCTAAGGTTTTTGCGTTGCTCCCTGCTATTTTTTGCTGGTCTATGGAATGTATTTTCCCAGAAAGTGATTCATCAGGTGTGGTAACGTCTGCAATGAGGTGAGAGAGCAGGGCGCCTGCGGCGTCATAGTCGCAGTTACCAATGAAAGGGCTTTCTGATTTCATGCAGTTTACGCCCTCTTCCTTTGTTGGGAATAAATGCGCCATGGGCTTGTCGTTGATATATGTAATGTTTTGCGTGTCTGTCCATAGTTTGTATTGTTCAAAAAGTAAGTCGCTGACTTTCGCGACCACTCTGGTGTCTTGGGTGCCATGGAAAAGCCAAACTTTCGTATCTTTCATATTATTGAGCGGCGCGATTTTTCCTTCCGACTCATAGTGTTTAGCTTTTTCGTTTAGCGCTTTAATGTCTATTTCGCCCTCAACTTTATTGACACATTGTGCTAGCGCAGTGGTTATGTCTCCTTGAGCACAGAAGTACGGACCTCCGGCGATAACGCCCACGCCTTTCACCCAGTCGCTATGGGCTAACTGGAATTGGGTGGCCATATACCCGCCAGAAGATAGGCCAGACACGGTGACATTTTCTAAATCGAGTGCGAGCTTGGGAATATCGTTGTTAGCAACTGAAGCAGCACTGAACGCAAGCGCGCTAGCACTGAAAAAAGAAAGACACAGAGCCCGGCGTAAATAAAATTGTTTTTTCATCATAAATTTGCTTCCTTTTCATTCTCTAAAAATCGGCGAATGGCCTTTGCCTGAGCGGAAATGTTACTGACGCCTTCTAAGTGTCCTAACTTACCGTTTAGTGTTAAAAGTGTGGAATTCTTGTTCTGTGAGAGTAAGCCTTGGTGGGCATTTTGTGACAAATAAGGCATTAGAAGTAAATCGGTTTCTGCCGGTATAAAAAGTGTTTTTGCTTTTATCGATGCAAGGCTTTGCTTAAGGTTATTATCATGGCCTGCCACAAATAGTTGGCAGGCACGAACCAAGTATAAAAGGTGATTAGCATCCATACTTTCTGCACGGGCTTCAGCGCGTTCACGCAGCCATCTCACAATGCTATGCGACTGTCGAATATCGTCAAGCGGAGCAGATTCAATATTTTTATATCCTAGGTTGCTGCCTTGCTCGTTAAAAAATGTTGGGGTAAGCGCATGTTGGGTGATCAGCATAAGCGAGGCCACCAAGCCTTTAAATGGTCTATCGTTTTCGGTGTAGGCACCGTCGTTCCATTTGCTATCAAGCTTGATGGGATTAGCCCAGTGCTCAAGGGCAGATGTGGTCCAGGCGTCACTTTGTCCAGCCCCGATGACAGAAATCATTCGTTCAACCCAGTCGGGATAGGTACTTGCCCAATCAATGGCTTGCATCGACCCCATAGAAGGCCCGATAACGGCGTAAAGCTTACTAATGCCTAGGCTTTCAAGCAACGCCTTCTGCACGTTAACGAAATCTCGAATGGTGACCACTGGGAAGTCTAAACCATAGGGCTTTCCTGTATCTGGGTTAATTGAAGCAGGCCCTGTAGTAATAACGTTAGGGTCATAAGCGTTTAAATTGGCCAATGTATCTACACTGACAACGTAAAAGCGGTCCGTATCTATTGCTTTTCCTGGACCAATGATGCTGTCCCAATATCCTGTAGCAGCATCATCGGGATTGTATTTTCCAGCTGCATGGGATGAACCTGAAAAATAATGTGTGATAAGAATAACGTTACTTTTATCCTCATTTAACTTTCCGTACGCTTCCCAGCCGACCTTCACATCTTTTATATGCTGGCCACCAAACGTTTTAAAAAGTGGCATTTCAAATACCTGCTTTTTTACTACCAACGGAGATGAAGGTGCCGCTCCTGGTTTTCCGGTATTCTTCGCTTCATTAGCAAGCGACGGAGAACTTAGCACGGTTACTAAAGACAAAACTAAACAAAAACCTAAAGAAAGTCTTAGGTTCAATTTTCTACTAGAAGTAGCATGTTGTTTTATAGAAAAACGGTCTGTTAACTCCATCATAAATGGCAAAATCGAAAGTCTTTGAAACTTGCTATTAATCGATAAGAGCCTCATGGCAAGTTGAGCTATATTTTTTACACACCGACTATTGGCACTCATAGAACCTTTCCTTTTTTGCGTCTGTTGCATAGCGCAGCATATCCAGTGTTTGTTTTTTTCATAACGTTTATGCCACCCTACAAAACGCTAAACAGACCAATGGCCATGGCAAGGCCAATAACCGGTACTACTACAGTCAGCGCGCCAACGGCCCAATAGGCGGCCTGATGGGTTTCATGACATATCGCACGTATGGTAGTTACGACGTAACCATTATGGGGTAGCGAATCTAACGCACCTGACGATATAGAAACAATTCTGTGTAACTGTTCAGGCTCAACGCCTTGGTCAAGATAATGAGGTGCCACTAAGGGAAGGGCGATGGCCTGTCCACCAGATGCGCTGCCGGTTAAGCCAGCAATAACACTAACAGCGATGGCGGCGCCAATTAGCTCGTTTCCAGGAATTTGCGTCATTAATGCAACGGTGGTTTGAAACGCGTCAGTGTTCTTTGCAATTGAGCCAAAACCTACAACTGCTGCAGTATTACCTATCGCAATAAGCGCGCCCGTTGTGCCTGCGTTAATGGCCATTGGTAGACTCTGAAAATGCTTGAAATTAATAGTTAACAAACACAATACGCCACCGCCTAATGCAAGAATAAGCGCCAGTTGCGCGAGTTCTTCATGAAATAAAAAAGAAATAACTAACACCACAACCAGTGGGACAATACCGGTAAGTGGGTGAGGCAGGGCTCTTTCACGCAGTTGCGGATCACTTGCTCTAGCTTCGAAAACCTCGCCATTGTTCACGGCCTTTCTTATCATTTTAGCAAGCCACCAATAGCCAAAACATGCCATAAACATAGCGACAATCAGACTAACTTCCCACGCTGCAAAGGGTGAAGTACCCAAGTACTTTATAGGGATCCAGTTTTGGATTTCAGGTGAGCCCGCAGAGGTCATGGTGAAAGTCACCGATCCGAAGGCCATAGCCGCAGGAATAAAGCGACGGGGTAAGTTGGCATCTTTAAACAAGCTTACGGCCATAGGATAAACAGAGAATGCCACCACGAAAACGCTGACGCCACCATAAGTTAAAATAGCGCAAGCGAGCACAACAGCTAAAACGGCGCGCTTATAGCCAATCTTCGTGATGATCCAGCGAGATACCGCATCGGCGGCCCCAGTGTCCTCCATGAATTTACCAAACAGAGCACCCAGTAAAAACATAAAAAACCAAGAGGCGATAAAGCCTGAGAACCCACTCATATAGGTCTCAACAAAATTTACGTCACCGGTGAATACCCCAATGTTGTTGGTTACAGCGACGACGAGGGCACACAAGGGGGCAGCGATAAACAGGTTCATTCCGCGTATTGTCAAAACAATAAGCAACAACAGACCGCCTACCAAGCCAATCATACTTAACATAATTATTATTCCTTAAAAATCTGTGACCGCAGATGATCCGAAACAGTTAAGTCGATTAGTGATTTGCACACACTCAAAACCGCAAAGTGTATACAAATCAGATAAAAAGCATTCATAACAGACCCAGAGTTTGACGTTACTTTTACCAAAATCCCATAGTACGATGGTACTACATACTATTAACAATTAATTAACTAAAGTGATTTTGACCGTAGGCAATACATCCGGCAGTGATCAGAACTTAGAACAACAAGGACTCACTATGTCTAAATCAACACACACACTAAATTGGGTTTCATCCTACAAAAGAAAATCAAATACATGCGCTGTGGCTAACAGGCCCGCTCGTAGCCTCTGTGCTCTTGCAGTCGCCGGCGTACTTTGCTCTACGCCAGCGTTTGCACAAGAAAATCAATCGCCGACAAGTGATCAGGATGCAGAGAAAGGTAAGTTAGAACGCATCGAAGTCACAGCGCGAAGAACCGTGGAGTCGCTTCAAGAAACACCGGTTGCGATCACGTCCATTGGCGCCGTTGAGCTTGGCGAAAAAGGCATCAGCGTGCTAACCGAAATCCAGCAGTTTTCTCCGAATACCACACTGCAAACAAGCCGCGGAACGAATTCAACGCTTACTGCTTTTATTCGTGGCTTAGGCCAGCAAGATCCGCTATGGGGCTATGAACCAGGGGTTGGGATTTACGTTGATGACGTCTATATTGCGCGTCCTCAAGGTGCGGTACTTGACCTGTTAGATGTGCAAAGAATTGAAGTATTGCGCGGTCCTCAAGGTACGCTATACGGTAAAAATACAATCGGTGGTGCAGTAAAGTATGTGACCAAAGAGATGACCGGCGACACTCAGATGAATGTAGAGGCGACGGTAGGCAGCTATAGTCAGCGTGATATTAAAGTTACCGGTCAAATTCCTCTTATCGAGGATACGGTTTATCTCGGCGTGGGATATGCTAACTTGAACCGCGATGGTTTCGGCGAATACCTGATCAGCGCACTGCCAAATCAAGATAAAGAAAACTACAACAAAGATTTGTGGGCAGCGAGAGTATCTCTTGAAATTCACCCTAGCGAAGATTTATTTTTCCGAATCGGATGGGACAAAACAGAAGACACGTCTAATGCAAAAGGAGGCTACCGCTTAATCCCAAGTATCTTAACCGATGCACCTGTGCCGGATTCAGTGTACGACTCGTATACCAGTCTACCGACGTGGAATAAAGTTGAGCTAGAAGGGTATAACTGGTTAGCGCGCTATAACGTGAATGACAACTTAGAGCTTAAGTATATTGGCTCACATCGAGAAAGTTATTCACCTACCAATATCGATTTTGACAACACGCCGTTGCCCATCTTTGACGTGCCCGCAGAATATGATGACAGCAATGATACCCACGAGCTTCAAGCAAACTATATTGGAGATACTTTTAGTCTTGTGTCGGGATTATATTTCTATGACGGTGAAAGCTGCGGAAACTTTGACGCAATCCTAGGTGTGCTCGGTCAATCATTAGGAGCGCCAGGATTAACCAGGGAAGTGACCGGTTGCAACAACTCAGAAAGCTGGGCCGCTTATGCGCAAATGAGCTATGACGTTACCGACAAGCTATCGCTTTCTTTAGGTGCTCGCTTTACTGATGAAGAAAAGTCAGCCTTCGTAAATAACGGCTTGGTGTTTGACAACGTGTATCCTTATACCGATTGGATTGACGGTTATGTTCGTCCTGATGGGCAGCTTGTCCCTCAAGTACTTGGTACAGATACTAACGGTGATGATGTACTTGATGCGCCTGCGGTGGAAAGCTGGTCGCGATTCACGCCGCGAGTGGGCGTAGAATACCAGATGAACCGAAATACTATGTTCTTTGCCAGCTATTCCCAAGGCTTTAAATCTGGCACATTTAACCCACGCGCTCAAATTAATGAGCCTGGTGTTGAACCAGAGGTAGTAGATAGCTTTGAACTGGGCGTTAAAAGTGACCTAACTGATGCGCTTCGCCTGAACGTAACCTTGTTCTCCTATGATCATAAGGACCGTCAATACATAGGTGTTGAGGGAGATTTGTCTGACCCTACTGCTCTTGATCAGCGCTTACGCAATGCGGCGGAAACTGCGGCAAAAGGTGCAGAATTAGAAATGACATGGGTAGCGTCAGATAACCTACAGTTTGATGTTGCCTATGGCTATATCGACTTTGAGATTAAGAAAAATAACGCCATTCCTCCACTTATCGGTTTGGCAAGCACGCCGGAAAATACGTTTAATTTCAATGCCAACTACTTACTGGAAACAAGCTTTGGGGATGTTACGTTCAACGCCAACTATTATTATCGCGATGACTACCTTATCTTTGAAACCAGCGACCTAATTCAGCAAGATGCCTACGGCATGGTGAACTTAAGCGCCCGCTGGGAAAGTGTTGAAGGCGACTGGTATGCCGGATTACACGTTAAGAATCTGACCGATGAAGAATATCTGGTTGGTGGTTACGACTTTGTCACTCAAGATGGCGAAGGTAACTTTGGTCCCGGCTTAGGCGGTGACACTACGCTTATTGGTTACTATGGCGACCCGCGCACGGTGCACTTGACGGTTGGCTATAGATTCTAGGTAGAGAACTATTTAGATTCACTTGCTATGTCTAGGCCTAAGTGCCTAGGCATGCTTGCTGTAGCTCTTAACGCAGAGATGCTCATGTCATGCGAGTTTTACCTAAGCAATAACGTTAACTTTTTTCACTGGCGTGGTAGTATGCAAATTAACAAGGTAGTTACAAGTTGATAGCATTATGTCTGTAAAAATCCTGATTGCTGACGATCATCCGTTGTTCAGGGCCGCAATGTGTCATGCGCTTAATAGCATCGATCACATTTCGCTTGTAGAAACGTCCACCTTTCCTGATACCCTTAACTGTTTATCGTCAAATAACGATATTGATATACTTTTCCTAGACCTTACCATGCCTGGCAACGAAGGATTAAATGGCCTTGCCGAGGTGCATGCGTTACATCCCGACGTGCTGGTTGTTGTGGTTACTGCGCAGGAAGATTGCGATGTTATGGCTAAGTCGTTTGCGCTAGGTGCAAGCGGTTTTATTCCTAAGTCAGCTTCTGTCGATTGCATTATTGACGCGGTTAATACCGTACTTGATGGTGAGACTTGGGTTCCTGCCACATCACAAATGTCATCAGGCGGGCTGAATACGTCCGCGGGTCTTGATGATAATAGTAGTAGCGGCGACGATGATTTTACTCGACGATTGAAGCAACTCACGCCTCATCAGCTTAAAGTACTTCGCATGGTTTCAGACGGTTTGCTTAATAAGCAGATTGCCTACGAGCTAGCAATTTCAGAGTCCACTGTTAAACAACACGTGTCAGCCGTGTTAAGAAAGCTTGGCGTGATCAATAGAACCAAGGCTGGCATAGCGTTTAAAAATGCAATGCATTTGAATTAAGAGTGTGTGGCTTTCACGTAGTTAAAGCCTCGATAAAATGAGGTGTTAGCTGAATGTACTATAACCGCTTTAGCTAAGCTTATTTTCGAGAGCCTCTTTCTCGATGATTCTCAAAATTTAAAAATGGGGACAGTGTAAATTCGACCTATTTTTATTCTTGTGATAACGTAATGACGAAGGAATAAAATATAAAAATACAAAGGGATATTATGAAGCATTTTCTATTCTTTATTACTTTTCTCGTTACCTCTCACAATGCATTCAGTGCTGTTACGCAGTGGACTGATTTTACGTTAGACAACGGCCATGTATTTCTTCCAATTACCATTGAGGGTATAGAATCGCGGGTAATGCTGGATTCTGGAGCGCAAATAAATAGCATTAATCGCGCGTTTATTGGAAAGCACAATTTAGACTTACATAAAGGCCGACCTGTAAATGTAAGAGGTGTTTACGGCGTTGAAAAAAGAACAGCCTATAACAATGTCGATGTTGAAATTTTTGGTACTACTTTTGAGTTAGATTCATTAGTGGAAACAAACCTTGGCCATCATTCAAATGGTTTACTTCTAGGGGCCGGCTTTTTCAATAGTTTCGTTGTTCAACTAGACTACCCACAAAGAAAAATTCGCCTTGTGACCCGAGATTCGGTCGATATGAGTGAGGTAGCAAACGTGCCTGCAACCACACAAAAAGGGTCAGGTATGCCCATTGCGCAGGTGGATATTAACGGTGTATCCCTATGGCTTCTAATAGATACAGGAAACGCTGGTACGATCCTTATTGACCGTCGCGCTGCATCAAAAGCGGGGTTGCTTGAAAAAGTAGAAGGGGCGAGTACATCATTTGGTGCAAATAGCTCAGGCGTGAACGAATTTGCTATGTCTGATGTAGTAAAATTTGGACCGTTTGAAATTAGTGACGTTAAAGTAAGCTTTCCCGCAGAAGGGCAAACCACTAACTTAGAAAGTCAGTACGAGAGAACGGGCAGTCGAATCGGTGGCAAGCGAGTGGTTGGGCTAATTGGTTATGACCTGCTAAAAGATTTTATTGTGACATTGGATTATCGCTACGGAAAACTTCACATTGACTTGCCTCAATAGCTAAAGCTAAAGCTAAAGCTAAAGCTAAAGCTAAAGCTAAAGCTAAAGACAAACGTTTGGCTACTTATAAAAACTACGGCAAACGACATCGTTTAGTAAACCCTTTTATTGAGTAGCCAATGTCTCTAGACATAATCAACCCCATCGCTCTGCGTTTTTAGCCCGGTAATCTACCAGTGCTCACGAGTAAGAGACTGTTTTAGTAGTCGCTTCAGTGCCGCTGGCTTTAAGGGTTTAGGCAGATAGTTAAATTGATGAGCTGTTGCTTCTTCTCTTATTTCGTTGCTTCTATTTGCGGTAACCAATACCTTTAATGCAAAGCTCACTTCGGCGCGAGACAATGATGTTGCCACATCAAAACCGGTTTCCCCAAAGTTCAGATGATAGTCGGCAATAAGTGCGTCATAGTGTTTTTGTGCAAGGTTCAAGACATCTTTTCTGCAAGTGATTAATGTTGTTCTTGCTCCCCAATCCTTAAGGAGTGTGCACATTGCATTTGCTACTTGCTCATCATTTTCAACAAGAAGAAAGTGGGTGTCAGCTAAAAATAGTTCAGAACTTCTTTTCACGGTACTAAAAGAATATGGCTGAACTAGGCCCGCATGATCAACGCGCGGGTGCGCGTCTATCGTTTTAGCTTTAACGTCCGCTAGGCTACTTTCCTCATTTTCTGCACCAGAAACTACGTGCGTATTATCTTCAGTGCTACTTGCTAAGCCATGGTTGTTAGCATTAATCGAAAAGTTACGAAGGCAAGGCGTTTGCGCTCCACCGGGAGATGGGTTCTTCTGGGGGTGATGCACTCTAGGTACAGTAACGCTAAAACAACTACCTTTATTTGGCGATGATAAAAGCGCCACTTCATGTTCTAGCAATCTGCATATCTTATCGACAATGGTGAGGCCCAACCCGATCCCTTCACCTTTATTATTGCTATCGAGTTGGTGAAACTCACTGAAAATCTCTTGCTGATGATGCTCAGCGATCCCTGAACCCGTATCGTAAACACAAAGCTTTATTGCACGTTTTGTATATGCTAAGTCACTGCGCCTGACCCCAACTAAAACAGAGCCCTTCGTAGTATACCGTACAGCATTAGACAGCAAGTTTTGTATTACTCGACGCAGCAAAGTTTTATCTGAGTACACATACACGTCGCTTTTAACATACCTGAGCGCAACACTTTTTTGATTAGCAATCACGCTAAACTCCTGAACTAACGAAGACAGCATGTCGTCGATAGGGAATATGGTCTTTTGCGGTGTTAATACACCAGCATCTAACTTGGTAATATCAAGCAGCATCGAAAGTAAACATTGCGCATTATCCAGCGAATTTACGACGCCCTCTGATAGCACAGCCAGCTCGCTGCCTTGCGTTTTTTTACTTAGCATACTGGCAAACAGTGTTGCGGCATTGAAGGGCTGCATGAGGTCGTGCCCGGCCGCTGCCAAAAATTTGGTTTTACTCTCATTAGCTTTATCAGCTTGGCTTTTTGCGTCTTCTAATTCGGCAGTGCGTAGCGCAACCCTTTCTTCTAAGTCTTCTTTTGCGCTTTCTAGTTCTTTTTGTATTGCCATGTACTCAGTAATATCGCTATAAGTGGTTACATAGCCGCCGCCAGGAAGCGGGGCACCATTTAGCTCTATAACTTTTCCGTCAGGCTGCTTGCGAATATGCTTGTGGCGGGTACCCTCACGCATATAGCTCACCCGTTTATTAATAGATGAGGGGCTGAATAACCCTCGCTTGGCGTTGAAGTTGAGTATTTCAGTGATAGACATGCCTGCTTTGAGAAATCCCTTGGGATAGGCAAAAAGCTCTACGTATCTGTCATTCCATGCCAGCAACTGTAGTTTGTCATCAAGTACACTTATACCTTGCTCGATATTTTGCACAGACGATTGAAGTACTTCATGGTTGAATTGAAACGATTGGGACGCTTCTTCTACCCAATCAACCAGTTCAGGCAAGCTATCACTGCCGGTATCAGCTATCGCGCCCAATAATATTCGCGCACTCGGTGCTCCTACCTGGGCGGCAAGGAGTTTGTTCACTCTGTTAATAAGAGCCTGACTGGCATATCCGCTGCTTGCGGCGCGGTTAACATCCACAGAAAGTTGCTGCACAAGTTGACTGTGAGTACCGGTATCGAGAACACGCTCGGTAAGCGCTATTAAGTCACGGACTTTTACCAGTAGATGAGGAGCACCGTCATGTGGTGTTTCTACATTATTCTCGTTAGCGCCTCGTTTTGATGTGATCAGCGCTACTGCAATAAAGGTTATGCAGTTGGCCATTAATGAATAAGCAAATCCAAGGCCTAAAGCTTGGTCAGTAGGTACTGGGTTAAAATAGTAGCTAGACATTAAACTGGGGTAGAGCAGAAATACAGCCCAACAAATAAAGCCTACTACCAATGCGCAAATAGCTGCAGCTTTCGTACTCCGTTGCCAGTAAATACCAAACATAAGTGCAGGCATAGATTGCCCCAATAAAGCAATGGCAATTACGCCGCTTTTCACCAAAGGCGCAGCTTGGCTAATATTTAAGTGATACCACAGTGCGATGCTAAGTACGATTAAAACGGTAAGCCGCCGGATTGAAAGAATGTTGCTCGGCTCCATAGAGCGGTTAGGTGATGTTTTCAGTCGCGCCTTTAGCCAAAGTGGCGTGACCACATTATTGGAAATCATGATCCCTAGGGCTAAGGTAGCTACAATTACCATGCTGGTGGTAGCCGATAACCCCCCAATAAAAGCAAAGCCGGAAAGAGCAATGTTGTCGGTCGATAGGGGCAGGGCAAGTACGTAGGCATCTGAACTTGTTGTTGATGGAAGCAGCATTTTGCCGGCAAGGGCGATGGGGATAACAAACAACGTCATACCGAGTAGATAGAGTGGGAACAACCACCTTGCAGTACGAAGCTCGCTCTCACCGTTTTGCTCGACAAAATTCATATGAAACTGCCTAGGTAGTACGAACATGGAACAAACGCCAAGAACTACATGTGATGCATAAACCCAGGGTGCGCTATCAGCGTAAATGACATCCCTGGCACTGTCATTTGACGAGGCGTTAGAAACTAAATCTAAGACGCCATCGAATAAAAAGAAGCAAACAAAAACGCCTACTGCCAAAAGCGCCACAAGCTTTATCACCGACTCGAAAGCAATGGTTAGAAGTAATCCAGGATGCTTTTCCGTCAAGTTTAGCGTACGCGTACCAAAAGTTATGGCAAATAT
The DNA here is from genome assembly GCF_009811475.1 of Alteromonas sp. KUL150. Classification (NCBI taxonomy): domain Bacteria; kingdom Pseudomonadati; phylum Pseudomonadota; class Gammaproteobacteria; order Alteromonadales; family Alteromonadaceae; genus Alteromonas; species Alteromonas sp. KUL150. Next base: position 52,849 of record NZ_BLIJ01000069.1, on the reverse strand, counting down.
GGCCAGTAAACTTGCTACGTAAATACTCAACCAAGGTGTGCTTGATTGTGGCTCTGCGGTAAGCAAATTTATTGATTTCGTAATGGCGTCTAACTGCAATGCTATATAGGGCACAACACCAAAAAAGCATAGCAACGTGATAAGTGCGGCGATTAGATGAGAGTGTTGGTACTTGAGTGAGATGAGGTCTGCTAGCGAACTAATGTTGTGCTGCTGACATAATCGACTTATATGAAGCACTACAGGAAAGGCAAATGCCATGGTGAGCATAATGCCTAAATAGGTGGGAATAACTGCCCAGCCATATTGGGCAGCCTGCGACGTGGTGCCGAAAAAAGCCCAAGATGTACAGTGTACGCCAAGTCCTAGGCTATAAAGCACAGGGTGCTGCCGATTATCGCGTAAATGCCTGTCGCCCCAAAATGCTAAAGCGAAAAGCGCGAGAAGGTAAAAACCGACAATAGTGCCAACCGTCCAGATACTCAGCATAGGTATTCCGTGTAATAGATAGTCCGTGTAGCTGCACGCATTTATTATCGTGCGATAAAGGGCGTTTTTTTAATAGTTTACATTAACATGGAATTTACAGGCGTCACATCTTCATTTATGAATCACGATTTACTAGACCTAAAGCGTCACTTTCAAAGATTTTAAAAAATCATCCACAAAAAATGTGTGGATACCCTTGATCACCTTAAAACTAGCCCCATAACTAAGCGCAACAAAGTTATTCCCAGTAATTTTAGTGTTATTGGGCATCGCCTAATTTAGAAAAACGTTTGGAGGTAGGCATGAGCGATAATCGCGACGTGCAGGCAGAACAAGAAAATACAGTAGATGAAACTGTAATTAATGCTGATGAAGCGCAGGTAGAAGCATCAGAAACAGAAGGTTTGGAGCTAGACGAAAATGCGCAGCGCATTTACGAACTAGAAACCGCACTTTCTGAGGCGCAAGCAACCATTAAAGAACAGCAGGATGGTGTACTTCGAGCGCGCGCAGATGCTGATAACGCACGTCGTCGCGCTGAAGGCGAAGTAGAAAAAGCTCGTAAATTTGCGCTTGAACGTTTTGCTGGCGAACTGCTTCCGGTTATCGATAACTTAGAGCGCGCCATCGAAATGACCGATGGTGACAATGAAGCTGTGAAGCCGCTATTAGAAGGTGTGGAAATGACCCACAAAACTTTCTTAAGCACTATTGAGAAATTTGGATTAAGCCTTATTAATCCGCAGGGCGAAACCTTTAACCCTGATTTACATCAGGCCATGTCTATGCAAGAAAGTGCAGATCACGAGCCAAATACAGTAATGGCGGTTATGCAGAAAGGTTATCAAATTAATGGTCGTTTGCTACGTCCTGCCATGGTTATGGTATCGCGTGCGCCAAGCGGCGGTGTGGATACGCAGGCCTAAAACGCTTTTTGCGACGAACACACAAAAATGCCAGTTTTTTTACTGGCATCTATTGAAAATACGGGGAATAACCCCACTAAAAGTACAGTATTAAGAAAATCATTCGGAGACACGAAATGGGTAGAATCATTGGTATCGATTTAGGTACAACGAATTCATGTGTCGCAGTTCTAGACGGCGACAAACCTCGCGTAATTGAAAACGCGGAAGGCGATCGTACAACCCCTTCAATCATCGCTTACACAAACGATGGTGAAACACTTGTAGGTCAATCAGCGAAGCGTCAGGCGGTAACTAACCCGACCAACACTTTATTCGCAATTAAGCGTCTAATTGGTCGTCGCTTCCAAGACAAAGAAGTACAGCGCGACATCGACATCATGCCTTTCAAAATTGTAGGTGCTGATAATGGTGATGCGTGGGTAGAAGCAAAAGGCGAAAAAATGGCGCCTCCTCAGATTTCTGCTGAAGTACTTAAGAAAATGAAAAAGACCGCTGAAGACTACCTTGGCGAAGAAGTAACTGGCGCAGTTATTACTGTTCCTGCTTACTTCAACGATTCTCAGCGTCAAGCAACAAAAGACGCGGGCCGCATCGCAGGTCTGGAAGTTAAGCGTATCATCAACGAGCCTACTGCTGCTGCTCTTGCCTATGGTATGGACAAGAAGCAAGGCGACAACGTTGTTGCAGTTTACGATTTAGGTGGTGGTACCTTCGATATCTCTATCATCGAAATCGATGAAGTAGACGGCGAGCACACGTTTGAAGTATTAGCGACTAACGGTGACACACACCTTGGTGGTGAAGACTTCGACAACCGTGTTATTAATTACTTGGTTGAAGAGTTTAAGAAAGACCAAGGCATCGATCTTCGTAAAGACCCGCTTGCTATGCAGCGTCTTAAAGAAGCCGGTGAAAAAGCGAAGATTGAACTTTCTTCTTCACAACAGACTGAAGTTAACCTGCCTTACATCACTGCTGATGCAACAGGTCCTAAGCACTTAGCGATTAAGCTTACTCGTGCAAAACTTGAGTCATTAGTTGAAGATCTAGTTAAGAACTCGCTTAACCCACTTAAGCAAGCACTAGCTGACTCAGATCTATCTGTAGGCGACATCAACGACATCATCCTTGTTGGTGGTCAAACGCGTATGCCGCTTGTACAGAAGTATGTAACTGAGTTCTTCGGCAAAGAGCCACGCAAAGACGTTAACCCTGATGAAGCGGTAGCAGTAGGTGCAGCAATCCAAGGTGGTGTACTTTCTGGAGATGTTAAAGATGTACTACTTCTGGACGTTACGCCTCTGTCTCTAGGTATCGAGACAATGGGTGGCGTAATGACTGCGCTAATCGAGAAAAACACGACGATTCCAACGAAGAAGTCACAAACCTTCTCGACGGCAGAAGACAATCAGTCTGCGGTGACAGTACACGTACTACAGGGTGAGCGTAAACAGTCAAGCGGTAACAAGTCTCTTGGTCAGTTCAACCTTGAAGGAATTCGTCCAGCAGCGCGCGGTGTACCGCAAATCGAAGTAACCTTCGACCTAGATGCTGACGGTATCCTACACGTGTCTGCGAAAGATAAAGACACAGGTAAAGAGCAGAAGATCACTATCAAAGCTTCTTCAGGCCTAAGCGATGAAGAAGTAGAAAAAATGGTAGCTGACGCGGAAGCGAATAAAGAAGCTGATAAGAAGTTTGAAGAGCTAATTCAAGCGCGTAACCAAGCTGATGGTATGGTTCATGCCACACGTAAACAGCTTGAAGAAGTTGGCGATGCACTAAGTGCAGAAGATAAAGCTCCAATTGAAGAAGCACTTACTGCACTTGAAACTGCAGTTAAAGGCGAAGACAAAGCAGAAATCGAAGCAAAAACGCAAGAACTTATTCAAGCGTCTAGCAAGCTGATGGAAGCGGCGCAAGCTCAACAAGCAGCAACTGGTGGCGCGGAAGGTGCTGAGCAGCAAGCTTCTGGTAAAGCTGACGACGACGTTGTTGACGCAGAATTTGAAGAAGTGAAAGACGACGATAAAAAATAAACTGTTGTGATTAGCCCGGCGCGCCGGGCTGTGTAAGCAGTTCAGGCGCAACAGGACATTCTTGTTGCGCCTTTGTTGTGTAAATAACTTGGTGTAAATAGCCTAGGGTTATTGAGAACTTAATCAGGTTATTTTCACAACAGTCAGATGTAGATTCGACAAGCATTATAAGCTTGTCGACAAAAAGTAGGATATGTAAACGATATGTCGAAACGAGACTACTACGAAGTACTCGGGGTAGATAAAAGCGCAGGCGAACGCGAAATTAAAAAAGCGTACAAAAAGCTCGCGATGAAGTATCACCCTGACCGTACGCAAGGCGATAAAGGCCTGGAAGATAAATTTAAAGAAATCCAGGAAGCCTACGAAATTCTGTCAGATTCGCAGAAGCGTGCTGCATACGACCAATACGGCCACGCGGGTGTTGATCCAAACCGCGGTGGTGGCGGCTTCGGTGGTGGTGCCGACTTCGGCGATATTTTTGGTGATGTATTTGGCGACATTTTTGGCGGTGGCGGTCGCGGTGGACGTCAGTCTCGCGCGCGTCAAGGTTCAGACCTTCGCTATAACTTAGAACTAAGTCTTGAAGAAGCGGTTCGCGGTAAGAGCGTAGATATTCGCGTACCGACTTTGGTTGAGTGTGACGTGTGCGATGGCTCTGGTGCGAAAAAAGGCTCTTCACCTAAGACCTGTCCAACCTGTCATGGCAACGGCCAAGTTCAAATGCGCCAAGGTTTCTTTGCTGTGCAGCAAACCTGTCCGACATGTTCGGGCAAGGGCAAGATTATTGAAGACCCTTGTAACAGCTGTCACGGTCATGGTCGTAAAGAAAAGACCAAAACCCTTAACGTTAAGATTCCAGCAGGCGTAGACACAGGCGACCGTATCCGTCTTTCTGGTGAAGGCGAAGCGGGTGAAAACGGTGCGCCGGCAGGCGACTTGTACGTTCAGGTTCACGTGCGTGAGCATGAGATCTTTAAGCGCGACGGCAACAACCTATACTGCGAAGTTCCTTTAAGCTTTACGACAGCTGCACTAGGCGGTGAGCTAGAAGTACCAACGTTAGATGGTAAGGTGAAGCTGAAGATTAGCGCCGAAACGCAGACTGGCCGTATGTTCCGTTTACGCGGCAAAGGCGTTAAGTCTGTTCGAAGCGGCGCCATGGGCGACTTAATGTGTAAAGTTGTGGTTGAAACGCCAGTAAACTTGTCATCGCGCCAAAAAGAGCTATTGCAAGAGTTAGAAGAGTCTATGGGCAAAGCGTCAAGCAAGCACAGCCCTAAAGCGCAAGGCTTCTTCGACGGCGTCAAAAAATTCTTTGATGACTTAACTAACTAATTAGATATGCGATTATCATTGGTTCTATTTTAAAGCCCTCATTCAGAGGGCTTTTTTATGCCTACAAAGTCGTTCACCAAGCTAAAATTTTGTTGCGAGCAAATACGAATGACTGTCCGAAACTGCCCTTCGATTTGATGGGTAAGTGTCTGTCCAGAACTGCGCTGCACCAAGCTAAAACTTTGTTGCGAGCAAATTTGAATGACTGTCCGAAACTGTCTGAATGACTGTCCGAAACTGTCCTTCGATTTAATGGGGAAGTGTCTGTCCGAAACTTCGCTGTGGTGGGACTTTGCAGATGTTCTTTATGTGTCTTAGATTGGGATTAATCTCTCCACTACGTCAATTCACCGTTATATTTCTTGCGCTGGCACAAACTATTCGTCACGATAGACTTATAAGTAAAAGATTAGATATTTGCATACGAATTTTGTAGATATAACCAACTCAAACAAAGGGAACAGGCATGAAATTTTTCAATAAAGCGATTATCGCTGTGGCAACGGCGGGTGTGGTAGTGTCAACATCAGTAGCAGCTGATGTGACAGAGGCGTCTTCAGAAAAACACGCTAAAGCGGCTACGCAGTACCGTCAAGCAGTGTTTCAGCTGGTACGCAGCAATATGGGGCCGCTTGGTGGAATGGCAAAAGGCGCGCTACCGTTTGATGAAAGCGTTATGGAAACCAACGCAGTACGTCTAGAGCAGCTTGCTGATATGATGGGTGATTACCTTTCCGTTGATACACGTAAGTTTGACGTTGAAACCGGTGCGAAAGATACAATTTGGGACAATTTCTCAGATGTTGAAACAAAAGTGATGGCGCTTAAAACTGCAGCACAAGGCTTACAAGCGGCAGTTAAAGCGGGCGATGAAAGTGCGTATCGCGGTGCTATTGGAAAAATAGGCGCAAGCTGTAAATCGTGTCACGACGATTATAAAAAAGATTAAGCAATCAAATATCTTAAAGGCGCTTCTTTTTTCCATTTCATTTTTTCTCTTATAGCGTGGAACAGTGGAGCGCCTTTTCAGTAAATAGTCCTTACTTCTTCTCTTAATAACTTCGCCTAATGTCTGAGCATTTATTTACGTGAAATTGCTGGAATAATATACGGTAGTTGGCTATATTTCAGAACATGTCAACACTTCGCTTGTCACTAAAAACAGTTAATGTAGCAATTAGAATTTTGATAAAACCTTTCATAAAGGTGAATTAAAACATACGCTACACAGGTAAATAGAAGGTACACAAGGAATGCTGCCTTTACTCTACTAACATCATGTGATGTCACTATTTTTAAATTAATGGATTATTAAAAGGCTTGCTTAGATGGATTTACGCAGTGAACGCATGTTATCGACAGTACGAACCACGCAGCACAACTTCGCTGCGCTTCTCACTGAGAACAAAACCAAAGCGCATGCCCTTTGCATTTTATTAGCTTCAATAAATCAAAATAGCGGTCGAGCTACGATTGTCGCAAGCGATACAAATCATTCATTAGATGATGCCCAAAGCATTGTGTTTCCCTCTCACGTTTTGCTTATGCTTCCACTTACGCACTTGAGTGCGCCTATTCCATGCAGCGAATTTGAGTTACCAGACTCCCTTAAGCAATATTGCAACCACCATATTGTGGTGGCAATGATACGTGATGTTCAAGGTGAGGTGATAGGCGTTTTACTTACCTTTGTGCAGCACAATGTGCTGAATGCCCGACAACACGCGCTTATTGATATCACGCGGCAAAAAGTAGAGGTGAGTTATCAGTATGAGCTAGTAAGACACCCTTACTCCGATAAACTGTCTGAGCAGCTGTCCCTTTTAGAAAAAGTGAGTTCAATCTCTAAGGTGGGCGCGTGGGAGATTGATAGGTTTGCAGGGAATTTTTCCTCAACTGCGGTCATGAAACAGTTCTTGGGCTTGCCACAGATTAGAAATGTCAGCCTCCGTGAAGTCCTTTCGATGATAGCGCCGAGCGATAAGGTAACGCTAAAGCGTAAAATAATAAAAGCGTTGAAGGGTGACCGTCAGTTTTCCATGCACTTTAACTTCCGAGATAACCAAGGCCAAACAAAAAGTATTAAGCTTTCTGTATTTCTACAAATTGAAAAAAGTAAACGCCAAGGCTTAAAGATAGCACGCATCTATGGCACGGCCCAGGATGAAACTGATATTCAACGACTTTCGGAGTCGCAACATAACTATACGAATTACCTGGCCACATTGTTAAACAGTGTTGATAGCGTAGTGTTATGTATAGATGAAAATGGGACTATTTTGTCAGCCAATGATCATCTTTCTAGCGTTTTAGGTTTCGAACCTGACGAGTTGATAGGGCAAGACGTAAGATTGATTTCCACAAAAGTGCAAAATAGCGATAGCCTCTCTTTGTTTTCGAATCTTAGTGCAGTTTTTAAAACCTGTGCTGAAAAACGAGATGTAAGGGAATGCTTGCGGCATAAGAGTGGCAAGCGCGTTTCATGTGAGGTGAGCTTAAAGCCTTGTATCATTGATGGGCAGCGGCTTATGGTGGCTTCCATTAGAGATGTGTCATCCCATTACCTCGAGTTGGAGCACTTTAAGCAACTTGCGCTAACAGACGCGGTAACAGGTCTTCCTAATCAACATCAATTTGAGCGTTATCTTGGCGAGAAAGGGCGCCTAACTAGTTCATCTGAGCCTCTTTCGTTGTTTATGTGCGTAAATATTTGCAACTTTAACGAGTATGAAGAAGCATTTGGAGAGCCAACTATTGATTACATATCACGTATTTTAGCCAGCCGTTTCGTTCGAGTATTCGAAGATAAAGGCTGTTATAAAGCGCGTGTATTCAAATGCAGTAGGGGCGCATTTTTTCTTCACATCGACCAGTGTTTCAGCGAAGAAGCAGATGCGATAAGGGTTGCAAAAAGCTACGCCAACCAGCTGCAAGAGCACGTTCTGCTGCCAATCACGCTTCACAACAGCCTTCTAACAATAGAAACTCAAACAATTAGCTGTACTTTGCCTACTACGCATTTTTCGTTTAAAAAAATACGTGAGACGTTGGCGCATAAACCTCGGCGCGTAATTAGCGACCAACCACCGAGTGCAAATGATTATATTCATATCAAAGCAAGCGATGTCGAACGTTACAGCTACGTGAAGCGTTCATTGGGAAGAGCGATCTCCAATGACGAGCTATTTATCGAGTTACAACCTCAATATGATGGGCTAAATAATGTTATCAGCTCTGAAGTACTATTAAGGTGGAACCACCCACATCTCGGCGTAGTTAACCCCGCTGAATTCATTCCAATTGCAGAAGAGAATGAATACATTGCTGAATTTGGCTTATGGGTTTGCAATGAAGCATGTAAGTTATTAAAAGATTGTCAATCCCAGCACATCGACACCAAGTTATCCATTAATATCAGCGCTAAGCATTTGGCGAGAGCTGATTTCGTCGGCAAGTTTTTAGCGATCGTAAACAAATGGCAAGTACCGCACGAAAGTTTAACGCTGGAATTGACAGAAGGCGCGCTAATAAGGGGGGTAAGTATCATTCAGTATCGTGTAAGAGAGCTTGCTGAACAAGGTTTTTCCCTATCAATCGACGATTTTGGAATAGGAGAATCAAACCTTAATTATCTTCAAGATTTACCTATTAAAGAGTTGAAGGTTGATAAGGTGTTTATTGAAGCGATGGAAGGTTCAGAACAGAAAACACTTTTAGTAACAAGTATTTGCAATATGGCCAAAGCACTCCATTTAAATACAGTAGCAGAGGGCATTGAAACTACTCAGCAACTCGACCAAGCTAAAGCGTGCGGTTGCAGTGCTTTTCAAGGTTTTTATCTTGACAAGCCCATGAGCATTAGCGATTGGCGTGACAAGTTAGGGCATAATTCGCAATAGCGTTATATGTAAATATTTCGCGCTCAGTTTGAAAGTAAAATTTTAATATTATGTAAATCATGTGGTTATGAAGTCTACGCCTGAAGTCTTATAACCATATTGTCGTGAACTGAAGTAGGTTGAACATAAACCCTACTCAGGACATGGTTATGACTTATAAAAATGAATACATTGCCTCTACACAGCATCCCGATGAGTTTTGGTTACAACAGGCTAGCAACATTGCTTGGTTCGAGCCTCCCTCAAAAGGCTGCCAAGCGACAGATAATGGCTATTATGACTGGTTTCGGGGAGGTCAACTCAACACATCGTACCTAGCGCTAGATCATCATGTAAAAAATGGGCGAGGTGAAAAGACGGCCCTGATATATGATTCGCCGGTCACACAGACAACGCAATACTTTACTTACAATGAATTACTTTCACAGGTTACTGCATTCGCGGGCGGACTTTCGACCTTGGGTGTGTCAAAGGGAGATAGGGTCATTATTTATATGCCTATGATCCCTCAAGCAGCAATTGCCATGCTAGCTTGTGCCCGTCTTGGTGCAATTCACTCGGTTGTCTTTGGCGGTTTTGCCGCGAATGAACTTGCCGTGCGAATTGATGATGCAAAACCCAAAGTCATTGTAACCGCATCTTGTGGCATCGAAGGAACTAAAATACTTCCTTACAAACCTCTTGTTGATGAAGCCGTATCGTTAGCCAGCCATAAGCCTAGCGCTTGTGTTTTGTTTCAGCGAGAGCAGCTAACGGCAAAAGTAGACGAGGAGACCGACCATGACTGGAATACATTGGTAGAAAATAGTACACCAGCCGCGCCCGTCGCGGTTGACGCCACCGACCCACTTTATGTGCTTTATACCTCGGGAACTACCGGCAAGCCAAAAGGTGTGGTGAGGGATAATGGCGGGCATGCTGTCGCGCTTCACTATTCTATGGGATCTATCTACGGCATTAGTGAGGACGATGTATTTTGGGCAGCGTCAGATGTAGGCTGGGTTGTGGGCCATTCCTACATTGTTTACGCACCGCTGATTAAAGGCGCTACTACTGTGCTTTATGAGGGAAAACCTGTGGGCACACCTGATGCTGGTGCGTTTTGGCGTATGATTGAAAACCATAAAATCAATGTGCTTTTTGCTGCCCCCACAGCGTTTAGAGCAATCAGGAAAGTAGATCCAGATGCTGAGTTTTTTTCCAAATATGATACATCTAGCCTACGAACATTGTTTATGGCAGGTGAGCGACTAGATCCTCCTACCTATTATTGGGCACTTGAAAAAATAGGTGTACCAGTCATCGATCACTGGTGGCAGACAGAAACCGGTTGGCCCATTTGTTCTAACCCAATGGGGTTGGAACCCATGGACACCAAGCCCGGTTCTTCAAGTGTTCCTACGCCTGGCTTTAATGTAAAAGTTTTAAAAGGCCCCAATGAAGAACAAACAACGGGAGAAAAGGGGGCGATAGCAATCAAATTACCGCTACCTCCGGGCTGCTTATCAACAATCTGGCAAGATCATCAGCGTTTTAAGGACGGCTATTTACGTGAGTTTGATGGGTACTACAGCACTGGCGATAATGGCTATGTGGACGAAGATGGTTATGTGTTCATAATGGGGCGCACTGATGACGTCATTAACGTCGCAGGGCACCGGCTTTCAACAGGAGAGATGGAAGAGGTGTTAGCTGCACACCCTGCCGTCGCCGAGTGCAGTGTGATTGGTGTTAACGATGCACTCAAAGGTCAACTACCAGTTGGGTTAGTATTGTTAAAAGATGGGGTTTCAGTTGATGAAAAAGAATTGGAGAAAGCCCTAGTTCAGCGTGTACGTGACGCCATTGGCCCTGTAGCGTGCTTTAAACGAGCTATTGTTGTGGAGCGACTACCTAAAACTCGCTCAGGTAAAATTCTACGAAAATTGCTCCGTCAAATTGCAGCGAACGAGACAGTATCTGTGCCATCGACGATTGATGATCCCGCCAGCGTAAAAGAAATTGAATCCTTAATGCGTCAAAAAGGTTTGGTTGAAGTACCAAACTCACTTAATTGTGAAGCTTAGTTTTTAACTGCTGAAGTGGGGATGGCTTGGGCCTGTGGACGCTATGTCTGAGGCCCTTGAACGCCAAGCTAATAATATTCTTCTATTTCTGGAGTTGGCGGATAAACTTCAATTGCTACATATACAATAGCTGCGGCGAGTAATGCGACGACAAGTGCGCTAATTAATCGAGAGCCAGTAATGCCCACTGTTTTTGATACCTTTTTCCCATGTACCATAGCAGGCACTAATTTTTGCTTTTTATAAATGCCGTAAAAAACGACTGCAGCAATGTGCAGAGTAATAACATAAAGCAATAAGTCGAAAGTAAGGTGGTGAAGAGAATTCATCAGCGCTAGTGTTTGTTCATCTGCCAGCGGTCGATAGGGGCCATCTAGAAATATATCGTCCGTCATAAACAAGCCAGAAATTGCTTGAACCGCTACTAAAACGAGCATTATGACAACAAACCAGCCTCCTAGTGGATTGTGCCCGATTGAAGGCATTGAGTCTTTATCAAACAAGGTTTTCATGTAGCGGATTACTTTTCGCGGACCTGTAACAAAGCTGCTGAATCTAGCGTACTGCGTTCCTACAAAACCCCATATAATCCTGAAGATAACCAGGAATAGGGTGAAATATCCAATATAGAAATGCCACTGGATTGCATTTTCTAACCACTCGGCTGTTGCATACTGGGCCAAGAGACTTGAAACAAGAAGCCAATGAAAAACGCGGGTGGGAATATCCCAAACGAGTACTTTCTGCATAGTATTTTTATTTACGTTGAAAATAGTAATAAGTGACTACAGCGTCACTCAACTAGGCTAAGAAAACAAGCCTGATGAGCGTTGAAGCGAGTAGGTTTATCGAAAGTATCTATCGAGTCTGGGGAGAATGAGTTTTAGTGTGTGAAGAGTGCAAACAGTGCATAAACTTCATCGAATTGTCTTTAGAACGATGTTATCTGAGCCTATACCCACGCTTTTCCGTGAATTAACACTGGACTGTATAAAAGCCAAGGGTTTACTACGTTTGTTGTTATGCGTATTTATTATGAAACTCGCATTGCAATAGTGGGGGTATTTGGCAAAATGCGTGCTAGTTGAAGGCAAATAAAAGTGTAATACAAATAATGAAAGTAGGATTGTTTGGCGCCAATGGGCGCATGGGGCGTGTTCTTATTGAAGCACTTGATTTAATTGATGATGCAGAACTTAGTGTTGCAACAGTGCGTGACGATTCTCCATGGGTCGGTTTAAACGTAGGCGAGCTCGCAGGTATTGGTAAGAAAAACATCGATTGCTCGGCGCTATCTGACTTAAGCGGAAATGACGCCGACGTGATGATCGATTTCACATTACCTTCTGTTATTGAAAGCAATTTAGCGTGGTGTGTCGACAACAACATGCCTGTCGTTATTGGGACCACTGGTCTCAACGACAGTCAACTTAATGCGTTAGATGAGGCGGCTAAACATATCCCAATTGTTTTTGCGGCAAATTATAGCGTTGGCGTAAATCTTATGTTGTCACTCGTTCGACAGGCGGCGAGCGTACTGGGTGAAACCGCAGATATCGAAATTACTGAAGCGCATCACCGATTTAAACAAGATGCGCCATCAGGTACGGCAATGGCAATAGGCGAAGCAATTGCCGATGAATTGGGCAGAGATTTAAAGTCATGTGCAGTTTATGGACGTGAAGGCAAAGAGCCAGAGCGAGACCAGGGGACCATTGGTTTTGCGACAATTAGAGCTGGTGACATTGTAGGTGAGCATACCGCGCTATTTGCAGACATAGGTGAGCGATTAGAGATAACGCATAAAGCGTCAAGCCGCTTAACCTTCGCTAAAGGTGCAGTGCATGCAGCAAAATGGTTGTATGGTAAGCAACCTGGTCTATACTCCATGGTTGATGTACTAGAATTGAAGCTTTAGATGGCCCTCTGTTACCTTGTAAAAAGCAAGCTAACGTTAGGGCGTTACTAAAGTGTTAAACTAAAGTTGCATTATAAATGAGCAATAAGCCGTACTTTCGGTGGTTCTGCGCAAAAAAGGTGGTATAAGCGTTATTTTAGTAAATTATTACAAATAAATTTGCCATTTTCGGTCAGTAATGTATACTCGCCGGAATTTGCCAGAATTTCGTATTCTGAAGCTGTCAAACCGGCTGAAGAGTGCGGTTTTATTAGCTGCAAAGATCGTAAAACGGGATGTATTGTTATCAATAACTCCCGTTTTTTGTGGGGTTTGTGCAAAAAAATGCGCAAACACATAGTTATCCTTAATCTGGAGGTTGACTTGGCTAATTCTGCCCTTTTGGTGTTAGAGGATGGTTCTGTTTTTAAAGGTACGGCGATAGGCGCTACTGGCTCCGCCGTCGGGGAAGTTGTTTTCAATACTTCCATGACCGGCTATCAAGAAATTCTCACCGACCCATCCTACGCTGAACAACTCATCACCCTTACTTATCCACATATTGGCAACACCGGAACTAACGAAGAAGACGTCGAAGCAGATAAAATCTGGTCGAAGGGTTTGATAATTCGTGATTTACCTCTTGTTGCTAGCAACTTTCGTCAACAGCAAACACTGTCTGAATACCTTAAAGCGAAAGGCGTTGTGGGTATTGCTGACATTGATACACGTCGCTTGACGCGTATCTTGCGAGACAAAGGTGCACAAAACGGCTGCATTATTTGCTCTGATGAATTAGACGAGTCTAGCGCCTTAGCGCAAGCAAAAGCTTTCCCAGGTCTTAAAGGCATGGATTTAGCAAAAGTCGTAAGCATCACTGAACCAAAAACATGGACAGAAGGTAGTTGGGAACTTGGCAAAGGTTACGTAACGCCAAGTGAAACTAAGTACCATGTCGTAGCATACGATTACGGTGTGAAAAACAATATTCTTCGCATGCTAGCTGACCGCGGTTGTAAAGTGACTTTGGTTCCAGCGCAAACGCCTGCCGAAGACGTGCTAGCCATGAATCCTGACGGTGTATTTTTGTCAAATGGACCAGGCGATCCCGAGCCATGTGACTACGCAGTTAGCGCAATTAAAACCATCGTCGAAACCGGTACGCCAGTATTCGGTATTTGTTTAGGTCACCAGTTACTTGCTATTGCAAGCGGTGCTAAAACAGTGAAGATGAAGTTTGGTCACCACGGCGCAAATCACCCGGTTAAAGACCTAAAGCGCAATGTAGTTATGATCACCAGCCAAAACCACGGTTTTGCTGTGGATGAGTCTAGCTTGCCAGATAACCTAGAAGTAACTCACATTTCGTTGTTCGACAAGTCGTTGCAAGGTATCCATCGCACCGACAAGCCTGCGTTTAGTTTCCAGGGTCACCCTGAAGCCAGCCCAGGTCCTCATGAAGCGGCGCCGTTATTCGACCACTTCATTGAACTTATTGAACAACACAAGCAGTAGGAATTAGCCCGCTATGCCAAAACGTACCGACATAAAAAGTATTCTTATCATTGGTGCTGGCCCTATTGTTATCGGCCAGGCTTGTGAATTCGACTATTCAGGCGCGCAAGCGTGTAAAGCCCTTCGCGAAGAAGGCTACCGTGTTATTTTGGTTAACTCTAACCCAGCAACCATCATGACCGACCCAGAAATGGCAGATGCAACCTACATCGAGCCTATCCACTGGGAAGTAGTTCGCAAGATCATCGAAAAAGAACGCCCAGATGCCATCTTACCTACAATGGGTGGTCAAACTGCACTTAACTGCGCACTGGAGCTCGATAAGCACGGCGTACTTGACGAGTTCGGCTGCGAGCTTATCGGTGCAACGGCAGACGCTATCGATAAAGCGGAAAACCGCGAACGCTTTGACAAAGCAATGAAAAACATTGGCCTTGAATGTCCACGTGCAGAAATTGCGCACACTATGGATGAAGCGCACGATGTGTTAAGCCGTATCGGCTTTCCTTGTATTATTCGTCCGTCTTTCACCATGGGTGGAACCGGTGGCGGTATCGCGTACAACATTGACGAGTTCAATGAAATTTGTACCCGCGGTCTCGACCTTTCTCCAACCAACGAACTACTCATCGATGAATCGTTACTAGGTTGGAAAGAATACGAAATGGAAGTAGTACGCGATAAAGCAGACAACTGCATCATCGTATGTACTATCGAAAACTTCGACCCTATGGGTGTTCACACCGGCGACTCAATCACTGTTGCACCGGCACAAACGTTGACCGATAAAGAATTCCAAATAATGCGTAATGCAGCCATGGCTGTACTTCGTGAAATTGGCGTTGAAACCGGTGGTTCAAATGTACAGTTCGGTGTAGATCCGAAAACGGGCCGTATGGTCATCATCGAGATGAACCCACGTGTATCTCGTTCTTCTGCGCTTGCTTCAAAAGCAACGGGTTTCCCTATTGCGAAAGTAGCGGCGAAACTTGCGGTAGGTTACACGTTAGATGAATTAGCGAATGACATTACAGGTGGCTTAACGCCAGCGTCGTTCGAGCCGTCTATCGACTACGTCGTGACTAAGATCCCACGCTTTAATTTTGAAAAGTTTGCCGGTGCTAACGACCGCCTGACTACCCAAATGAAGTCAGTGGGGGAAGTAATGGCGATTGGTCGTAACCAGCAGGAATCACTGCAAAAAGCCCTTCGCGGTCTTGAAGTTGGTGCGACAGGCCTTAATCCAATGGTTGATCTTGAAGACCCTGAATCACGCAATAAAGTGGTTTATGAACTTCGCCAACCGGGTGCAGAGCGTATTTGGTACATCGGTGATGCATTCCGTATGGGTATGTCTGTTGATGAGGTATTTAACCTTACGAATATCGACCGCTGGTATCTTGTTCAGCTTGAAGATCTTATTCTTCTTGAAGCAAAAGTAGCTGAGCTTGGCTTACCTGGTATTGATGCTGACTTTATGCGTGCCCTTAAGCGTAAAGGCTTCTCAGATGCGCGTCTTGCTGAATTAACAAAAGTGGCTGAGAGCGATATTCGTGAAACCCGTCGTGATTTTGGTATCTCTCCAGTCTACAAGCGTGTAGATACCTGCGCCGCAGAATTTTCTACCAGTACAGCCTACATGTACTCTACGTATGACGAAGAGTGTGAGGCTGCGCCAACT
Source organism: Alteromonas sp. KUL150 (assembly GCF_009811475.1). Lineage (NCBI taxonomy): Bacteria > Pseudomonadati > Pseudomonadota > Gammaproteobacteria > Alteromonadales > Alteromonadaceae > Alteromonas > Alteromonas sp. KUL150. Next base: position 36,996 of record NZ_BLIJ01000069.1, on the reverse strand, counting down.
GATAGAGATAAGATTATGGTATTGGGCGGTGGCCCTAACCGTATCGGTCAAGGTATTGAATTCGATTATTGCTGCGTTCACGCTGCGCTTTCAATGCGTGAAGACGGTTACGAAACTATTATGGTTAACTGTAACCCTGAGACGGTGTCCACCGACTATGACACGTCAGATCGCCTATACTTCGAACCTGTAACTCTTGAAGATGTGCTTGAAATCGTTGCTAAGGAGCAGCCAAAAGGCGTTATCGTGCAGTATGGTGGTCAAACGCCACTTAAGCTTGCCCGTGCTCTCGAAGCCGCTGGCGTTCCAATCATGGGTACATCGCCAGAGGCGATTGACCGTGCGGAAGACCGCGAGCGTTTCCAGCAAATGGTTAACAAGCTTAATCTTAAGCAGCCAGCGAATGCTACGGTAACTAACGTTGAGCAAGCGCTAACTATGGCCGAAGAGATTGGCTTCCCGCTGGTTGTTCGTCCAAGTTACGTGCTTGGTGGTCGCGCGATGGAAATCGTTTACGACATCAAAGACCTTAAGCGTTACTTGAACGAAGCGGTAAAAGTGTCTAACGACGCGCCAGTATTGCTAGACCGATTCCTTGACGATGCTATCGAAGTTGATATCGACGCTATCTGCGATGGCAAAGAGGTTGTGATTGGCGGCATCATGGAACACATTGAACAAGCGGGTGTTCACTCTGGTGACTCTGCCTGTTCATTACCTCCGCACTCGCTTTCAAAAGAAATTCAGGATGTAATGCGCGAACAGGTAAAAGCCATGGCCCTTGAACTTGGCGTTGTGGGCTTGATGAATACCCAGTTTGCGATTAAAGACGGTGAAGTATACCTTATCGAGGTTAACCCTCGTGCAGCGCGTACGGTGCCATTCGTGTCTAAGGCAACGGGTGTTCCATTAGCGAAAGTCGCAGCACGCGCCATGGCTGGCGTTAGCCTTGCTGAACAGGGTGTAACGGAAGAAATTATTCCTCCTTTTTACTCTGTGAAAGAAGTTGTACTTCCGTTTGCTAAGTTCCAAGGTGTTGACCCACTGTTAGGCCCAGAAATGCGCTCTACTGGTGAAGTTATGGGGGTTGGTGATACTTTCGAAGAGGCATATGCTAAAGCGAATTTAGGCGCCGGTGCACCTTTGCCTAAAGAAGGTAAAGCGCTTATCTCGGTGCGTGAAACCGACAAGCCTAAAATCATTGAACTTGCTAAGGCCCTGGTTGCCGCTGGCTTCAGCATTGAAGCAACGCGCGGTACGGCAACTACTTTGTACGATGCAGGTATAATGAGCACGGTGGTTAATAAACTATCGGAAGGCCGTCCTAACATTGTTGACGCCATTAAGAACGGCGAATACGCCTACTTGATTAATACAACAGAAGGTCGTCAAGCTATTACCGATTCGGTTTATATTCGTCGTGAAGCCTTGGTGAATAAGGTAACTTACACCACCACGATGAATGCAGCATTCGCTACTATTCGAGCTAAGTCTGCCGATGACCGTAATAAAGTAGCTTCAGTTCAAGAACTGCACGCTAGACTTAAACACTAATGACATAAGCTAGGATACGAGGTATCCTAGCAATATTACATTTGTGTGAACGAATAAAAAGTGCGCCTTCGCGGCGCACTTTTCTGTTTAAATTACTAGCTAAGTGAGACAGTATTCATGAGTCAGTATCCAATGACAGCGCGCGGCGCTCAAATGCTGCGTGACGAATTAAATGAGCTAAAAACTAAAACACGCCCACGTATTATCGAGTCTATCGCCGAAGCGCGTGAGCATGGTGATTTGAAGGAAAATGCGGAATATCACGCGGCCCGTGAACAGCAAAGCTTCTGTGAAGGTCGTATCCAAGATATCGAAGGCAAACTTTCAAATGCACAAATCATCGACGTCACAAAAATGGAAAACACCGGAAAAGTGATTTTCGGTACTACGGTTACAATTCTTAATATTGCTAGTGATGAAGAAACGACCTATCGCATTGTGGGTGACGACGAAGCTGATATCAAGAACAACCTGATTTCGGTGAACTCACCTATCGCTCGAGGGCTAATAGGTAAAGAGCTTGATGACACAGTGACTATTCAAACGCCAGCGGGCGCAGTTGAAGTGGAAATCATAGAAGTCGAGTACATTTAGATTATTTCGCAATTTAAGTGAAAAACTAAAAAAATAGCAATTCGAAGTACCCCCAAATAATTGGATATTCCAATATTTGGGGTTTTTTCATACTTAAAAATAACAAAGTCTCTTAATCACTTTCCCACATCATTTCTCGAATGGTTTATAGACCTCAGTTTTTCAAAGGCGCGTGCTCCACGTTAAATTTGCAAAAATAGTGACAATCACTCGAAGTTTCTGCTTCGACCTACTATATTATTTATTAAACAATTTTAATAAGTGTGCTTTCAACTAGCACCACCGCTGCTTCGTGGCCCTGATGCTTTGAAATTTAAACTTCGTTGAATGTAGTCAAGGTGAAGTCATGAAGTCGATTCCTTATATTCAAAATGTATTGATACTCACTAGTGTTATTACCATATCGGGTTGTGGGGCGGATAAAGCGGTTACTGTCGAAGAAAGTTCGTTGTCTACGCAATTAATGACAACATTGAACGAGCAATTAGATGGCGGCGCGGTAGGGCTACTATTGCCTCAGTCTACAGATTTCTCAAGTATTCCCGCTGATCCAAATAACACCCTTACTGAAGAGAAGGTTTTTCTCGGTATGATGCTCTTTCATGAAACCGCCGTTGCAACGGAAGGTGTTCATGAGCAACTGGTCAACACTTGGTCATGCGCAAGTTGTCACCATGCCGCTGCTGGCTTTAAATCTGGTGTTGTGCAGGGAATTGGAGAAGGCGGAACAGGTTTTGGTGTTGCTGGAAAAATGCGTGTCTTAGCCGAGGGCTTTGATAAATCGAGCACCGATCCTAGTCTAGTTCCCGATGTTCAACCGCTAACTTCACCCAGTATTCTAAATACGGCTTATCAAGAAGTAATGCTTTGGAACGGTCAGTTTGGTAATCAGCATGGAGGGCTAGTTAATGCTAAATTACCTGATGAGATATTAGCTACGCCTGGTACGCCAAAAGCTGAAAATACTCGTGGTTTAGGAGGCTTAGAAACCCAAGCAATTGCTGGTACAAAAGTACATAGACTCAACACCTTCAACAACTCACTCGTCCAGCAAAATATGGAATATCAATTGTTGTATGAAGCTGCATTTCCAGAGGGGGGCGACGATATTCTTGAAAATATGGGTAAGGCAATTGCCGCATATGAGAGAACGGTACTAGCAAATCGAGCGCCTTTCCAGCGTTGGTTACAAGGCGAAGACGCAGCGCTCACTGACCAAGAAAAGCGAGGCGCTTTACTTTTCTTTGGCAAAGCGGGTTGCGCAAGCTGTCATACTGGCCCCGCGTTGAGCTCGAAAATAGGGGCTGCTAACGAAGAAATGTTTATGGCCATTGGCTTTGCCGACCTCGATACATCAAGCCCCACAATAACTGGTGTAGTAACTGAAAATGATGCCAAGGGTAGGGGCGGTTTTACTGGCAGAACAGAAGATAACTATAAGTTTAAGGTACCACAACTCTACAACTTAAAAGATTCAAATGTGTTTGGTCACGGTGGAAGTTTCACGAGTGTTAAACAGGTGGTGTTATACAAGAACGCCGGTGTGCCACAAAAAAGACTGGCGGATGGCATTATAGATGATCGTTTTGTGCCTTTGAATCTCAGTGACGACGAAATTGATGATTTAGTCACATTTTTGGAAGAAGGACTTTATGACCCGCATCTGGAAAGATATATACCCGATGCTTTGCCATCAGGAGCATGTTTTCCTGTAGCAGATGAGCAATCTAAGATAGACCTAAACTGCGCACTCTAGATAGAAATAGGCGCCAACCGGCGACGCAAAGCAAAGGAAAACAAACTAAGAACTTAGGTTCGTTACTTTTTGTCTTTTCATTACGATTTTTTGTGTAAGTCATATTCCCCATGACTGCATTAGATTTGTCTTTATTTGCCGCATAAAACACCGGTTAGATAATGGATTTGCGCTTATTCTAATGTTTCCTATACTGAGATGAACTGCCTATTTTTACGGCAATTGTAGGAGATATATCTTTCCTTATCCATCTTGTTGAGCAGTACTGTTTTACATGGAGTCTTTATTAGTGCGCTTGCTACAACGATTTTCTATTCTTCGGCTGTCTGTATTGGGTGCGGGCATACTATTAATTAGTGTTGCATACTTAGCTTTCAAAGATATCAAACGGTCGTTAGACGACACTCGAGCGGCTTCAGCCGATATTGAAATGATAGCGCTAATTGCCACTGTGGAGTCTGTGGCGCACCATCATGCAGTTGAACGAGGGTTAACGGCCGGCTACTTGGGTAACCCAACCCCTAAAGGGCGAGATAACGTTGAGGCTCAGCGAAAACAGGCGGATCACGCAGCAGCGCTGTTAACCTCATTACTGCAAAATGATAGTGCGTACGGCGATAGGGTAACCAAAATTCTTAACCCACTACTTGGTTACTTAGGTGATAAACAGGCGCTCAGACGAGAGGTGGATAGTCAACAAGGTACGCGGGCATTTAGGTTCTACAGTTCTCTTAACGCATCGGCGCTGAATGCCGCCACGGCATTAACGATGTACGTTAACAACTTAGCGTCAAAAGAACAGTTGTCCAGCGCCATTCTTTTAGCGCAGTTAAAAGAGCGATTGGGGCAACAACGGGGGAAAGTGAATGGCGCAATAGCGCGACAAGAGGCCAGCGATACCGTAATTAGTGAGCTAAAGCGTTATCAACAAGAAGTACAATATATTTCAGGAAAACTGGAAAACAGTTTACCTAACGACAGTGTTGAGATGTTCACGAGATCAATGACATCAGATGAAGCAACGTTGATAAACCGAACACTTAAAAACCTCAATTCAGGGAAAGTCGACGTTACTGTGCTTCCTACTAACAGCGAATGGTTTGGGGCAGCGACATCACAAATCAATGATGTTAAGTCGATACTTGACAATATTTGGGTACAAGTAAACAAAAATGCAAAAGACATGCACAGTGAAGCCTCGTTTGCACTGATACTTACACTCATCATTATTTTTGTTGGCATTGTGGTTATTACCCTCATCTATCGCGCGCTCTTATACATACTCAACACGCAACTCACCCGCCTTACACAAAATCTTTCAAAGATTGCCGAGAAAGGAGATTTGACGGTTGACGTAAAAATGCAGGTACAGAATGAACTTGGCACCGTGTCTATTGCGATTAATAAAACGATATTGGCACTTAAAGATTTAATCAGAGGGCTAGAGCAGTCTATTGACGCGAGTTCTCGCTTATCATCAGAATTAGAAGCCTCCTGTACGGAAATGGTACAGGATGCGGGAAAAACGCAACAACGCTCCCTTAATATCGCATCAGCGTTAGAAGAAATATCGGTAACGAGTACCGACATTGCTAAATCGGCCTTTGATACCCTAGCTGCGAGTAAATCACTGGATCAACTGGCAATCGAAGCTTTCGATATTAACGAGTCGGTCAGAACAGCGATGAAACAGTTAGAAGACGACATGAAAGATGTTAAGGATAATGCTGCGGCTATGGAAAAGCAGGTGACCGATATCAGCAGCATACTTGAAACAATCAACACTCTCTCAGATCAGACAAACTTATTGGCGCTTAATGCAGCTATAGAGGCTGCCCGCGCAGGAGAGCACGGCAGAGGATTTGCCGTTGTTGCCGATGAGGTGCGCAAACTCGCACAGAGCAGTCGAGATGCTTCAGCTCAAATAGCCACGCTGCTTACGGCGCTTCAGCAAGCAAGTTTGGTGGTTGTGCAGGACGTTAATAAAAATGCGTTGGCAGTGAATAAGTCAGTTGAAATTACCGGAAGGGGGCGAGAAACAGCTAGAAAGGTAAAAGACGCCGCATCTAACGTTGAGCTAATGGCCAACAGCATGTCTGCGGCGGCAGAACAACAGTCAGTTACCACACAAGAAGTAGCAAAAGACATTGTTGACGTTGAAGCTGCAGCAAAGCATGAAGTCGAGTTAGCCCAAGCGTTATCAAAACTATCTCATTCAATGAAAGAGAACAATTTAGTACTCAGTCGAACTATCGCTAATTTCACAATTGACTGAGTAATCTCCATCGCCCACTATGTCAGTCGAGTAACGTTATTAAAGCACTTGAGTGCACTGATAAGGACGACAATGGCAGACATTGAAACACTTCATTCACAAATAGTATATGAGAACAAATGGCTTCGGGTAAGGGAAGACAAGATACGTCGAGCTAGCGGGAATGAAGGTATATACGGTGTGGTGGAGAAGCCAGATTTCGCCATTATCTTACCTATCCAAGGCGATACGGTTTTCATGGTTGAGCAATACCGCTATACCATTAAACAGCGTCAGCTTGAGCTACCGCAGGGCGCTTGGGAGGCGAATCCGGACGCCGATCCTATTGAACTCGCAAAGGGTGAACTTGAGGAAGAGACTGGGTTAATCGCAGATTCAATGGAATACGTAGGCTTCCAATACTTAGCTTATGGGTTTTGCGACCAAGGTTATCATATTTATGTAGCGAGGGGACTCACTCAAGGTAAACAGAAACTCGACGAAGAGGAAGAAGACCTGCGAGTTGTGCCTATTACGTTTACCGAGCTAAAAGAAAAAATAATCAGCGGTGATATTAAAGATGCGAGCACTTGCAACGCAGTGGGTTTAGCAATGCTTAAAGGGCTTATATAAACACTCTGTTACAATTTGCTGGCTGTTTTATTGTGACTGACAAGCTAGGGTTTACCGACTTAAGTTTACTAACAATTATAAAGAGAACGCCATGGCCTTCGAGGGAAGCTTTTCCATTTTAAAATGGAATGAAGAAACACTTAAAGAAAAGTCAGAAGGGATAAAAACATCTCATGCAAGCATCGAGCAGTCGTATACAGGCGGCATGGTTGGAGAATCAACCATTGAGTTTTTGATGTCTTATCAGGCGCCTACGTCTGCACAATTCACAGGCTTTGAAAGTTTTATTGGTGTTATAAATGGTTTAAGAGGAACTGTAACTTTTCAACATATTGGTAGGTTCGACAATGGTGTTGCGAGTAGTGAATTCGCTTCCATAGACGGCTCGGCTACCGGTGAGTTAGTTGGGAAATCAATTACGGGTCACTTTAAGTCGGGAGAGTCTGGTAAAGCAGAATATGTCATCGAACTGAATGAAACGTAGGTTCTTAAAAGCGATATTAAATGAATACCCATGCTGACTTCTTAGTTGGCCAATCCTATCGATGTGAAAACAACGAAATGTATCAATTTCAAACACAAAAAAACGGCGCCGTAAGGCGCCGCTAAAAGTTGGGAAACAAACCAAGAAGTTAATTACTGATTTTCAAGTAGGCGAGAGCCAATCTCTATTTGACGCGGCTTCTTGGCTTCAGGTATGACTCGCTCCATATCGATATGAAGTAGGCCGTTTTCCATGTCTGCAGCTAACACTTTCACGTGATCACCAAGCTGGAATTTACGCTCAAAGTTACGCTCTGAAATGCCTTTGTGTAAGAACTTACGTTCTTTGCTTTCTTTGTCTTCCGTTTCCGCTTTCTTCGTGCCAGTAATGGTTAACGTATTCTCTTCAACTTGAATTGAAACGTCATCTTTACTGAAACCTGCAATTGCCATGGTTACGCGGTATTTATCATCACCGAGCAACTCGATATTGTATGGCGGATAAGTGCTCTGTTTCTCTGCTCGAGATGCTGCATCGATAAGTGATGCTAAGTGGTCAGAGCCAATGAATGAACGGTAAAGTGGAGATAGATCGATAGTACGCATAGTCATATCCTCAAAATTAAGCAATATGTTTAAAGTTTAAATGCCCCGACTTTGCGGCGGCGGTTTTGTCGACCTGACCTTTCAGCGCCGACAAAACATACATAGGAATGGCCGAAATACTTTTCAAGCAAAAAATTTAAAAAAATTTCAAATTAACTTCTTTTCAATGGTTAAGTTTCAGATTTTATTGACTAATTTTTTGGCTTTTATTAATGGGCGCATCGGTAAACCTGTTTTTAGCTTTAATCAAGCGAAAGTCGCGTAGGTAAAACAAATATTCGAAAGTTTTTATAAAACATTTAGCATTACTTTAACTAACTAAAATGTTTATAAATGCTACAGTTAGCGCTAATAGAAGTTTACCACTTACATTTGTAAAATTTGAACATGAAGAAAGAAGTTATAGTTTTAAATTGCGGAAGTTCATCCGTTAAGTTTGCAATTATTGACGCTGAAACTGGCGAAGCAGGACTGTCGGGTATTGCCGAAGCACTGGGCAACAGCGACGCAAGTTTGTCATATAAGCTAAACGGTAAAAAAGAAAAGCAGGCGCTGCCAGAAAAAGCGGGCCATACCGAAGCGCTTGATGCAATTTCTAAAGTTATCGCTAGTACTGGCGTTCAGCCTATAGCCATTGGGCATAGGGTGGTACATGGCGGTGAAAAATTCAAGCAAGCAGCACTGGTTGATGACAGCGTCCTCGAGGCAATCGAAGACTATGCGAGCATGGCGCCGCTTCACAATATGGCGAATTTAAAAGGTATCTTCACTGCACAAGCGGCATACCCAGATTTACCTCACGTGGTTGTGTTTGATACTTCTTTCTTTCAAACCTTGCCGAAGAAAGCCTTTATTTATGCTTTACCTATGTCGCTTTATCGCGAATATGGCATCAGGCGCTATGGCTTCCACGGCACGAGTCATAAGTTTATCCTCGATAGCATGGCGAAAATTCTTGATAAGCCTGTGTCAGACACCAGCATCATCAGTGCGCACTTAGGTAATGGTTGCAGTGTGTCGGCTATCGAAAAAGGTCAAGCAGTAGATACAAGTCTTGGCTTTATCCCACTTGAAGGTTTAGTCATGGGGACTCGCTGTGGCGATCTCGATCCAAGTTTACCTGGCACGTTACAGAAAAAGTTAGGTAAAACGGCAGATGAGATCAGCGATCTTCTTAATAAGCAGTCAGGATTGTTGGGTATTTCAGAGCTAAGTAATGATTGCAGAACGCTAGAAGATGCAGCGTTAGAAGGGCATGAGGGCGCACAGTTAGCAATAGAAATCTTTTGTTATCGTCTAGCAAAATATATTGCGGGTTATATGGTTGCAGTACCAACATTAGATGCCATTGTATTTACAGGCGGTATAGGCGAAAACTCTTCGCTTATTAGAGAAACGACCATGGGATATTTTGCTCACTTTGGCATTACTTTAGATGAGCAAAAAAATACCGTTGCGCGATTTGGTCAGGGCGGCAAAATATCAACAGAAAATGCATCTACAGCCGTTTACGTAGTACCTACTAACGAAGAGTGGGTTATCGCCGCAGAAGCTGCAACCTTCGCCTAAACTAAATGCGCTAGCGCATTGAATAAGTAAAACCAGGAGTAACTATGTCTCGCAGAATTATGTTGATCCCCGTAGGCACTAGTGTGGGCCTCACTACGGTCAGCATGGGCCTTGTTCGAGCAATTGAAGAGCAGGGTATAAAGCTAAATTTCTTCAAGCCTGTGGCTCAGCCACGAAGAGGCGATAACGGTGAAGAGCGTTCAACCGCCATCATCGCTCATCACGCTAGCGTGTCGCCTATTACGCCATTTGAGCTTGACTACGTTGAACGTATGATAAGTAATGACAGTATCGATGAATTACTTGAAGAAATCATTGAACGCTTCGAAGAAAATAGCGAGCAAGAGGCGGTAACCGTCATTGAAGGTTTAGTGACAACGCGACACCATCCTTACGCCGAGCGTTTGAATCTAGAAATAAGCCGTGCTCTTGATGCTGACATTGTATTTGTCGCCGTACCTGGAAACGATACCATCACTGATATCAATCATCGTTTGGAAATCGTGGTCGACACTTACGGCGGTCATAAAGGGCAGAAGGTAGTGGGTTGTATCTTCAATAAAGTCAATGCACCGTTTGATGAGCATGGAAGGCTTCGTGCCGATATCGGCGCAATAGAAGCGCCCGAACATGACGAAGAGCGTACGCAAGCACTTCGCAAACTCCCCATCTTCAGAAAAGGCTTAAGTTTACTCGGTACCATCGATTGGAGCGCTGATTTAGTATCTCCTCGTGCGACTGATGTAGCTAAACACCTCAAAGCGACACTGCTTAATGAAGGTGAGCTTTCTGAGCGTCGTTTAAGCAGTGTAACCTTTTGCGCGCGCGAAATTCACAACATGACCCATACCCTCAAACCAGGTGCGTTATTGGTGATGTCGGGTGATCGCGGTGACGTGTTTGTATCCTGTTGTCTTGCGGCGCTAAACGGTACCAAGTTAGGCGCACTACTGCTTACGGGTGGCTACCAGCCGGATGAAAATATTATGGCCTTATGCAGCCAAGCCATGGAGACGGGCCTGCCTGTAATGCTAGTAAACTCTAATACGTGGCAAACAGCACAAGCGCTTCACGCTTTTAACCAAGAAGTGCCAGTTGATGACAGTCAACGCATAGAAAAGGTAATGGTTCACACAGCGGAAAGTCTGGACGCTAGTTGGGTAAATTCGCTTACCCAAAAAGTATCTCGTCAGAAAAAGCTTTCTCCCTCGGCGTTTCGCTTTTATCTCACCAACCGTGCAAGACAGGTTAACAAGCGCATTGTACTGCCTGAGGGAAATGAACCGAGAACCGTTGTTGCAGCGTCTATTTGCGCAAAGCGTGGGTTGGCTAGACCTGTTTTACTTGGTGATGAAACTGAGATAAGGCGCGTAGCTGAACAGCAAGGTGTTGTACTTAGCGATGGCGTGGAAATTTTGTCGCCTAGCGCCATTAAGAACGATTATGTGAATGGTTTGGTTGCGCTGCGTGGTCACAAAGGGGTGACTGAGGTGGTTGCGCAAGAGCTTCTAGAAGACAACGTGACTTTAGGCACGATGATGCTTCAGCAAGACGATGTAGACGGTTTGGTTTCTGGAGCGGTTAATACTACGGCCAATACGATTCGCCCGGCGCTTCAGCTAATTAAGACTGCTGAAAACGCGTCTTTGGTGTCGTCAGTATTTTTCATGCTATTGCCTGATCAAGTTTTGGTTTACGGTGATTGTGCGATTAATCCTGATCCTGATGCAAAACAACTTGCAGACATTGCTATACAGTCTGCTGAATCAGCGCAGATGTTTGGCATAGAGCCAAGGGTTGCTATGATTAGCTACAGTACAGGCTCGTCAGGTGCAGGTAGTGACGTAGAGAAAGTGCGTGAGGCAACCAAAATTGCGCAAGAACTGCGCCCTGATTTACTGATTGATGGTCCGCTTCAATACGATGCGGCGGCCATTGAAAGCGTAGGTAAGAGTAAAGCGCCAAATAGCCCGGTTGCCGGTAAAGCAAACGTGTTTGTTTTCCCAGACCTAAACACGGGTAACACCACGTATAAAGCGGTACAGCGTAGCTTCGACTTGGTGTGTATTGGCCCAATGCTGCAGGGCATGAGAAAGCCAGTCAACGATTTAAGCCGAGGTGCGTTAGTGGATGACATTGTATTTACCATAGCTCTTACCGCTATTCAGGCGGCGGGTAATCAACGGTAATTTGTGTATCTAATCCATATATATAAAATGATAGCGGCGCCCTATGTCAGGCGCCGTTTTTTTGACAGCAATATAACCACTACAAATGCTTATTCAACCGTTGGTACGAGTTAGGCAAATTTATGTCGTATTCTAATGTATGGAGCTTGAATTGATGTTTGTTGCGTTGACCACATTGCAACGATTGCAAGTTGTTATTGAACAAAATAGCTAATTTGGCTATTTTGTCTTATCCAAATCTAAAGTGGGGAATCAGGTCTATGAAAGTCATTTCAGCAACTGAAGCTAAAAATTCATTCGGGGAGCTCCTAATGAGTGCGCAATCTGAGCCTGTCTCAATTACCAGAAACGGTAAAGAGCAAGGCGTATTATTGTCCAGTAGAGAATACGCAGCGCTAAAGCGTCAAGCGCTAGTATTGGCTGTCCAAGAAGGTAGGAAGAGCGGTAGCGCAGGGGCTTTAGACATCGAGGTGATAAAAAATGAGGCCAAGCAACGAGCTGATTGTTGATGCAAATTACGATATCAAATCTTGCAAAAGAGGATTTAATCGATATCTGGCTTTATGGTCATAAAGTGTGGGGTGAGTCATTAGCCGATAGATACCTAGATGACCTATACGGTGCAATTTCTTCACTTTCCTCAAGTCCTTTCCGTTACCCAGAATATAAAGATGAAAATGTTGCTCCGTTTAGACTTATGCCGATATAAAATCACTTGGTAGCCTATGAAGTGAGTGGTTCAAATATCTTCATCGTGCGCATATTACACGAAAGTATGGATACGGTTTCCAGATTGTCGGTGAGCCCTCAGTCATCAAAGTGACTAGAAATAAGTCATTGTTTAACCACATCGCACTTTATTAGCGGACACGTCTGTTCACTAAATAACAATTCTCCAACTCAGAGCAGCAAATGCTTTAGCTCATATGTTTTCAGTTTTCCGTAACCCCTTCATATCATGCTGTATAGCTCTAGTTTCGGTTTATATGTGACCTCTTAAGTATTATCGCAGAAGCTAAAAGAAGTAACGTCAATAGCCAAACACCCAACTCCTGTAAATGGTAATAGGGAGTGAAACCGCGAGTTACAACAACTGGCGCTGAAATATTACCTGCTATGAATTGTGGCAACCGCGCCGTAATGTGACCTTTATGATCGATAAAAGCAGTAATACCATTGTTGGTCGCTCTCACAACCGGTCGCCCCAGCTCAAGTGCGCGCATTTGCGCAATTTGTAAATGCTGAGCGGGGCCATGGGAGTGCCCAAACCACGCGTCGTTACTTACGGTAATGATCATGTCTGTATCTTCATATACATTTGCCATCACTTGGTGAGGAAACGCAATTTCAAAACAGATAGCGGGCGCTAAGTGAATGCCGTTAGCTTCGAGGTTGGCTTGCTGATAATCACCGCGAGAGAATGATGACATGGGTAAATCAAACAGCGGGGCGAGGGGGCGCAGCCAGTCTTCAAAAGGTACAAACTCACCAACCGGTAGAAGATGGTGTTTTGAAAAGCGGTTATTGTGAAAATACTGGTAATCGGGGTAGGCGGCATCGGGTGTTCGCTTGCCCAATACAATTAGGTTGTTCCAAGCCTCGTCGGTTTCCCAATTATAATTTACGATGCCGCTGATAAGCGCTGTGTTTTCCTGAAATGCTCTTTCGTTAACTTTAGCAAGATAGGGCTGTGCTAATGGTTCTAGTTTCGGTACGGCAGCTTCGGGCCAAATTATAAGGTCGTTATCCCATAGACTTTCGGTTAGCTTCCAGTATGTATCCATAGTAGGACCATCTTGCTCAGGCACCCATCGTAAGCTTTGTGCAATATTGCCCTGGGCCATGCCTACCGAGTAGGTCTTTTCTGGCGTAACCCAAGTGTGCTGCTTTAAAATGTAACCGCTTATAAACAGGCAAAGTACAACAAGTGTAGCGTTTGCAAGGCTTCGCTTATTGTTTATTAATGCAAATAAGGTGGCGCTAATAATGATAAGCGCACTTATTCCCGTTTCCCCGATAATGGGTGCAAAGCCAGACAATGGGCTTTCTAGCTGGCTATAGCCCAGCGATAACCATGGAAACCCGCTTAACATCCAGCTTCTAAGCCACTCGGCTACAACCCAGAAAAAGGGAAGTGCCATCGGCCATAATCGGGGCGAAAAATATTTTGCGGTGAGTTTAGTGGCAAGGGCAGGGTACAAGGCTAAATAACCGCAAAGCAGCGCCATTAAACCAATTGAAGCAACAAGCGGTAAGCCACCAAAATCAGCAATGCTTACGTGAACCCAACTTATGCCTGCGCCAAACCATCCCGCGCCAAATAGCCAACCAGCAAGAAATGGGCGGTGCCTAAGCTTTATGACCTGGCGAATAGCAAGTGCAAATGCAGGAATAGTCAAAAGCCACATGTTAAAGGGAGCAAATGCCAGCGTTAAGCTCGCACCGCTTAGAACAAGAATAAGGTGGGGGAAAAACCGTTTCAGCATAGGTGTCATCTGATTGTGGTTAATGGGTTCGTAGCTTCAGCACAAGAATACGGGTTTGAAGCTGCGTAGCCTTGTGCTGAAACAAGATGGGTCTCGCTGATTTACTATTCCAGCGAAGGTACTGAAACCTTTAGTTGAATAAGACGGCGTTTATCAGAGTTAGTGACTTTAAACAGAATATCGCCAATGGTGATCTCATCATTAGTTTCAGGCATATGACCAAACGCTTTTAGCACAATACCACCAATGGTGTCGGCTTCTTCTTCGCTAAACTTTGTTTCAAAAAATTCATTAAAGTCATCTACAGGAGTCAGCGCTTTTACTGTGTAGGTCGACTTATTTAACGGGCGAATATCGTCAGTACCATCTTCTTCGGTATCGTATTCATCTTCAATTTCACCCACGATAATTTCGAGAATGTCTTCAATAGTAACTAGGCCAGACACACCGCCGTATTCGTCCACAACAATGGCCATGTGATAGCGCTGCTGACGAAACTCTTTTAATAGAACATCAACACGTTTGCTTTCAGGCACGATAACTGCCGGGCGTAAAATATCTTTTAAATTGAATTCTTTCTCTGCGTTAAAGGCAAACGCGAGTAGGTCTTTAGCAAGTAAAATACCTTCAATGTGGTCTTTATCTTCGCTAATTACGGGAAAACGGGAGTGGGCAGATTCAAGCATGAGAGGTAGAAACTCTTCTACCTTTTTCTCAACATCTATGGTGGTCATTTGAGCGCGGGGGATCATAATATCCCTCACTCGCATTTCATTTACCCCAATTACCCCTTCAATCATTTCGCGGGTTTGTGGGTCTATGATTTCGTTATGTTCTGCATCAGTTATAACCGATACTAACTCTTCTTTACTTCTCGGCTCGCCAGAAATTGAATTTTTTAGTTTATCTAACCAACTCTTGCCTGAGGAGCCGTTGGTAGAGTGAGGATTATCGTCGCTCATAATGTCCGTTTAATTGTTAGTTCAACGCCAACGTTAAAATGGTTCGTGCTGGTCGTCAATGGTTTATTATTGTTAACTGTAAAATTTCATATTTAACAACCGCTTGTGATAGAAATTAATTGTTAATTTCGTAGGGGTTATCTATGCCAAGGCTCGCAAGAATATCTATCTCTTTGCCTTCCATTTCCTCGGCATCAGCATCATCAATATGGTCATAACCCATTAAATGCAATAGCCCATGAACAGTCATATGCGCATAGTGATCGCTCACTGCTTTTTGCTGCTCTTCTGCCTCGCGGCTTATAACGGGGGCACAAATTACCAAGTCGCCTAACAAATTAATTTCTATACCAGGAGGCGCTTCAAAAGGAAAAGATAACACATTGGTAGGTTTATCCTTTCCTCTGTACTCATGATTAAGACTTTGGCTTTCTGCTTCATCCGTGAAGCGAATAGTCACTTCCTGCTCATCTAAGCCTTCGTAATCGAGCACGGCATTAGCCCAAAGCTCAAGTTGTGAAGGTGAGGGGATGGCTGATAAAATCGTCTCGTCACCTTCAAATGCTTGTTGTACATCAATTATGGCAGTCACGATGCGTTGTCGTCTCTCGTTTGCGTTGCGTTATCGATGTTTGCTCGCTCAGGGCTGTTATTTACTCGCTCAGGGCTGTTGTCTTGAGCGGCTTGATCACGCTGAAGTTGCAATGCTTCTTCTTTACGCGCTTTGCGTAAACGCTCTTGTTCTGCGTCGTGCACCTCATAGGCTCTTACAATGCGCGCCACTACTGGGTGTCGAACTACATCTTCTGCATGAAAGAAGTTAAATGAAATATCATCCACTTCACTTAGTACTTCAATAGCGTGGCGAAGACCTGATTTTGCACCACGGGGCAAATCGACCTGCGTAATGTCACCGGTAATTACCGCCTTTGAATTAAAGCCAATACGGGTTAGGAACATTTTCATTTGCTCTACCGTGGTATTTTGGCTTTCGTCCAAAATAATAAACGCGTCGTTAAGCGTTCTTCCGCGCATGTAGGCTAGCGGCGCAACTTCAATGACGTTGCGCTCCATTAGTTTTTCAACTTTTTCGAAGCCCAGCATTTCAAAAAGAGCGTCGTAAAGAGGGCGCAAATATGGGTCGACTTTTTGTGAAAGGTCGCCAGGCAAGAAGCCTAGTTTTTCACCTGCTTCTACAGCAGGGCGAGTAAGCAATATACGGCGTATTTCTTGACGCTCAAGTGCGTCAACAGCCGCAGCAACAGCGAGGTAGGTTTTACCTGTGCCTGCAGGGCCTATACCAAACGTAATATCGTGGTTGATGATATTGGCCACGTATTGCGCTTGGTTCGGGTTACGCGGCTTAATTACACCGCGTTTAGTTTTAATATTCACTTCTTTGCCATAACCGCCCGTCGCATCTTTTTCGATAACGCGGGCTTCTTGTATAGCAAGGTGAACCTGTTCGGCTTCTAGATCAGGAATACGGCCCTTAATAGGCTGTGTTTCTATGTAAAGAAGCTTAAGTAATTCGCTAGCGCTTTTTATTTGCTGCGGTTCACCCAACACCTTGAACGCATTATTTCGGTAGGTAATTTCTACACCCAGCCTACGCTCAATTTGCTTAATGTTGTCATCAAAGGGGCCACATAAACTCGACAAACGTTTGCTATCTGCCGGTTCTAAATCAAATTCGTTACTAACCAATGTACTCAAGCTACTTTTTTCCTCGCTTTAAAATGTATTTAGGCTGGGTTAAATTGACCCACGCCAAGTTCATCAGGCAGATCTGCCTGATGCTTTGCCATGATAGATTGGGGCGAAACGGCAACACGCAAGCCCATTTCACTTTCTCTGCGCACAACTTCACCACGAAGTGAGTTCGTAAACACGTCTGTGATATTTACATCAACGAACTCGCCAATCATATCTGGGGTACCCTCAAAATTCACCACACGGTTATTTTCAGTACGCCCTGAAAGTTCCATTGGGTTTTTCTTTGATGGGCCTTCAACCAAAATTCGTTGCTCTGTACCGACCATGTGGCGAGCAATACGAAGTGCTTGCTGCGTAATACGCTGTTGGAGTAGGTGAAGGCGTTGTTTTTTGGTTTCTTCACTTACATCATCTACCGCATCAGCAGCTGGTGTACCCGGGCGAGCACTATAAATGAAGCTGAAGCTTAAGTCGTAATCTACGGCCTGAATCAAATCCATTGTGGCTTCAAAGTCAGCATCGGTTTCACCCGGAAAGCCAATGATAAAGTCGCTAGACAAACTAATGTTAGGGCGAATCTTTTTCAGCTTACGCATTTTAGATTTGTACTCTAACGCCGTATGACCACGCTTCATTAGATTCAAGATACGATCAGAGCCACTTTGAACAGGTAAATGCAGGTGGTCTACCAACTCAGGGATAGATGCGTACGCATCTATGATGTCGTCAGTGAATTCAACTGGGTGTGATGTAGTGTAGCGAATGCGGTCAATACCATCTATTGCTGCAACGAGTTCAAGCAACTCAGAAAAACGACATACTGTACCGTCGTAATTTTCACCGCGGTATGCATTTACGTTCTGACCGAGCAGGTTTACTTCTCGTACACCTTGACCTGCAAGTTGCGCAATTTCAAGCAGCACGTCGTCAACAGGGCGGCTTACTTCTTCACCACGGGTGTAAGGTACTACGCAGAACGTACAATATTTTGAACAGCCTTCCATAATTGAAACGAACGCCGTTGGACCTTCCGCACGTGGCTCTGGCAAGCGATCAAACTTTTCAATTTCAGGGAAGCTTACGTCAATCACTGACTTTGCACCGCCTTGAAGTTGATTAATCATTTCAGGCAAACGATGCAGTGTTTGCGGGCCGAAAACCAAGTCAACAAATGGCGCGCGCTGACGAATAGTATCGCCTTCTTGAGAGGCCACACAGCCTCCAACGCCAATAATAAGTTCAGGTTTATCTTGCTTAAGGTTTTTCCACCGACCAAGCTGGTGGAAGACTTTTTCTTGTGCTTTTTCGCGAATAGAGCACGTGTTAAGCAAAATAATATCGGCTTCTTCAGCGCTTTCTGCAGCACTGTAGCCATGCGTTGAGTCTAGTAAGTCTGCCATTTTCTCCGAGTCATACTCGTTCATTTGGCAGCCCCAGGTTTTGATATACAGCTTTTTAGTCATAACAACTATTCGATAACCTGTTAGTGTTCCTGTAAGTGAAAGTAGACTCGCCTCGGTGTAATTAAGGTGTCTACCGTAAAGTGAATTTACATGCTGCGTTTAAACCGCCCACATGTAGAAACACGGGAAATGTCAGTTACAAGAAGATGTTCAAAATAGCCGCATATTTTACCTGTTATACAACCATATTCCCAGTGTATTACGACGATTCATTTATATTTGATCTAGCGCTATGTATTTATACGTTTCACTTCACATGACTTTGCATTTTGCGACATAATGCAAATGCGTGTTTTAAGGAAAGTAAATGATTGATTTTTGTATAAACGGTGGCGGAATGGTGGGTGCTGCGCTGGCATTAGGGCTAGCACAGCAGCAATACAAAGTAGTAGTTGTAGAGCCGCATTTGCCAAAACCTTTTAGCCAGACAGATGGTCCGGATTTAAGGGTTTCCGCAATAAGCGATGCCTCAGTTACTCTTTTGAAAGCACTTGGCGCGTGGGAATACATTGCTGCTATGCGCGCTAAACCTTATACCGGGCTTAGCGTGTGGGACGACCCAGCTCATAGAACAGACTTTACTGCACAAAGCATCGGTATGCCGCAACTGGGTTTTTTTGTGGAAAATCGACTACTACAGCTGGGATGTCATCAGGCACTAATGCAGTTTGACAATGTAGAGCTTATCAGTGGTCAAACGGTGCAGGGCATCAATCTGGATACTACTGCTACGGTTACACTATCGAACGGCAGAGCAATAAAGGCAAAGTGGCTAATTGGCGCAGATGGTGCGAACTCTCAGGTAAGAAACGCTATTGGTATTGGCACCACAGGTTGGCAGTATGCACAACAGGCAATGGGTATCACCATTAAAATGGACGAGCCCGTCGATCCTGTAACCTGGCAGCAGTTTACCTCAAGCGGCCCAAAAGCGTTTTTGCCTATGTTCGACGATTACGCGTCGCTTGTGTGGTACGACTCGCCTGACGAACTTAAACGTCTGAAAAGTTTAAAAGCGAGCCAACTTGAAAGTGAAATCCTTAAAACGTTCCCAGATGAACTGACTAAAAATAACAATAGCTTTTCGATTATTGATAAAGCAATTTTCCCACTCACGCGTTCTCATGCTAACCATTATGTAAAAGGCTGTTGCGCGCTAGTTGGTGATGCCGCACACACTATAAATCCGCTTGCCGGGCAGGGCGTTAACTTGGGTTTTAAAGACGTAGAAACGTTTCTTTCTGTAAGTGCAGCATTCAAGCCTAGTGGTAACGACAGCCCATTGTCGATAACCGATAAAGTATTTTCGCAAAAGCTTATCAGCAGCTATGAAAGGCCGCGAAAGCGAGACAATTTGATGATGATGACGGCAATGGACGGGTTTTATACCTTGTTTAGCAATGACGTTGCCCCCATAAAATGGATAAGAAATCAGCTACTTTCTGTGGCGCAGCGCATAGAGCCTGCCAAACAAGAAGTACTTAAATATGCGATAGGGATACGGTAATGGAAGTGTTAATTTTGCTTGCGGTGTTGTTCGGTGCTCTGGCACTGATAGTGCCGCTAATCGAGCGCTCTAAAATGCGTATAAGTAATGAAGATGCGGCCAAATGGGCCAAGTGGATTTGGCCGTTAATGGGTATTTTACTCATAGCGCAATTGTTGCGGTTGCTGTTCTCTTAACCGCAACGCATCAATGTGTTTCTTGCGGCCATTGCCCTTTTAAATCGGCCATTACTTTGCCGATCATTTGAATGGTTGCTGTGTTTTCATCTTGCATAAGGGCGAACGCTCGTAAACCCACGAACTGGTTTTGAAGCCACTCTGCGGCCAGTTTCGTTGGCGTATGTTCAGGCAGCTCACCTTTTTCTATACAAGCTTCTATTATGTCTTTAAAACCAGCCTTGAGAGTTTGCATACTTTCGATCACTGCTTTTCTGGCAATATCACCAATAAGTTCTAATTCAGCAATAGACTTTACCAGTAAGCACTGACGCATATAGCGCTGTTCATCAGGGCCAGTTAATGCCGTTTCAAAAAAGTTGTAAAGCGCATTTAAAGGCGATTCGGCCTCTGCTACTTGCTTTAAACGGACTGCGCTATTTTGTGCATAGTGTTCTACAACAAGCTTGAATAAACCTTCTTTACTTTGAAAGCGAGCATAGATACTGCCTGGGCGCATATCCAATGCTTGTTGGATATCACGCATACCCGCTGCATGAAAGCCTCGTTGCCAAAAAAGTGTGGTGGCTTTTTCAATAATGTCATCATGGTCATATTTCATCGCAGCATACCTTATACGTGAATGTTTTGAACACACGTTCAATTATCACTTGAACGATCGTTCAAGTAAACCTATTATTGTTCACACACTACAGAGATAAGGGTAATCAAAGGGGTTACTTGAATTTCTAGTCACATCAACAGGAGAGTGATATGAGCGATTTCAAATTACATACAAAAAACACAGCACCAGAAGCCGCAAAGCCTTTGCTTGACAATTCTCAAGCAGCGTTTGGCATGATACCTAACCTACACGCGGTAATGGCAGAAGCGCCAACATTACTTGACGGCTATCAAGTACTTCACAAGCTGGCTCAAGAAACTTCGTTCAATGCGGAAGAGTTAACGGTGGTCTGGCAAGCGGTGAACGTCGAACACGCCTGCCACTATTGTGTACCAGCCCACACCGGTATAGCGAAAAGTATGAAGGTGCGTGATGATTTGATTGAAGAATTGCGCAATGATGAAACATTGTCTGACAGTAAATTAAATACGCTGAAAGAAACAGTACTAGCGATTACCCGTGGTCGAGGCAATATTGAACAAGTTCAGCTAGATGCTTTCTACGAAGCTGGATATAAGCATCAGCAACTTTTGGAGATCATACTAATTCTGGCGCAAAAGGTGATGAGTAATTACACCAACCATCTCGCTGATACACCGGTGGATGAGCCTTTCAAAAAATTTGAGTGGTCACCCAAATAAAAAGAATTAATGATAAAGAAACAAGAGTACGCCTCTTGTTTCTTTTTATGCGTGTACGAACACTACTTTTTATACAAGTACAGGCATTGCAAGGCAGCGAGTAACCCTGCACTAAAAAATATATAAATTAGAATTGCAGACAGCATCGTTTTTTCCTCTACTGCATTTTTCCAAGTTTGACTGCGCTAGCTGAATGGTGTTGATTAACCAACGTTTTGCTGCAATTGTGTCGTTAAACACTTCAACGTTATCTCCAGCTTGTTGATAAATACTGCTGAAATGTTGCGTAGCGAAACTGGGCGAGTTTGACTTTTCGACAATGAGCGACGTGCCGACTCTACCGTTTTCTATATCTTTTTTCACAAGCTGAATCAGATGTGCCTCTGCATCGGGCACATGAATGGGTTCACCATAAATGCTTGCCATCACTCCCCAAGGGCCGCTAAGTTCTTGTAGTATAGGTTGTGCCTTGTCAGTTGAATGTTGAAGTGCCTCAACATTCCAAGGGCCATGTCCTTCCAGAACGAGTATGCGACCTTCCCGGTGAACACGCACTTCACCATGGGGTATAAAACGGGTCATTTTAACCAGCTGTTTTATGAAGCGATTGGCAACTGTGGCTCTAACTCTTCAGCAGTATTAAGAGCAACTATTTCTTCATAACCTTTTTGTTGAAGCAGGGCTTGTAAGTCATCGCGTGATACACATTTGGTGTACTTAGCAAGCGCGATGGCTTCAATGAAACAAGAAAGGTGAGTTGTTGATTGTGCTTGTGTCATATACTTCTCATTGTGTTACGTTGACAGTGAAACTTTGTCGAATACTCAAGTCACTCGTGTGACGTTTATGTGACTTTTTTATGAAAAAAATCAATAAAAGTTCACTATCACCCTTGAAATGTATATACATTGGATATACTTTAATTGTTCGGATTGGTGTTTCTTACCTTTTAAAGCAGTCGAGATGTCTGAAAATAACAACAAAAAGAAGAAAAAGAATAGTCAGATGATTATTCGAATTAATGACGAAGAAAGAGCGCAGTTTATTGCGCTTTGCGATTCTTTGGATACGTCTGCGGCTCGTGAAGTAAGGCGCTTTATTCGTGAATTCATTGAAGAACACAATGAAAAATAGATGCTGGCAGACAGCAAAACACTACAGAAAATATTAAGGATATAAAAAATGGCTAAGAAAAAAGAAATCAAAAAAGAGATGAAAGTAGCTAAAGCAAAAATCGCTAAGCAAGAAAGCAAACTAAAAAAGCTTAAGAAAAAGCTTAAAAAAGCATAACGCTATGTAATGCTTGAGAAGGTGGCTACGGCCACCTTTTTTCATTGCAAAAGCAGAAAACCTTGTTCAATATTTTGTCCCTTAAAACCCACCTGTCATCGATATTTCTAAATTATTACAACTTTAGTATTGTGCGGTGGAATATTTTTGTGATTTACTCACCCCACAGCATATTTGCTTACCACTTCTAATAATTATAAGTCTAGTCAGACAATTCGGCGCTTAGCAGTACCCCAACAACAGAAAAAGAAAATGTATCTGTAAGTCTTTTTTCTACTCGGTAGAGTAAGAAGCACAGTTTTCAATGCATTAAACACATAAAATTCAGGAACACCACAATGCAACAGGCAAAATTTAACGCTTCTGTTTTTAAGCTTTCCTTAATCGCTTCTGCAATAGCAGGCATGCAATTTTCTACTTCAACACTTGCACAAGAACAAACTACAGTTGATGAGCAGGATGTTGAACAAATTCAAATCGTAGGTTCTCGCCGTGTAGGCCGGACTATCAATGATTCTCCAGTACCTATCGATATTATCGACGCTTCTTCTATTGAAGCGACGGGCCTTACTGAAACCAACATGATTTTAAATCAGTTACTGCCTAGCTTTAACTTCCCGCAGCCTTCGATTACTGACGGTACAGATCACGTTCGTCCGGCCCAACTTCGCGGTTTAGCGCCAGATCACACGCTGGTGCTGGTAAACGGTAAGCGTCGTCATACTTCGGCGCTACTTAATCTTAACGGCTCAGTGGGGCGCGGTTCTTCTGCAGTAGATTTAAATGCAATTCCAGCAAACGCTATAAAAAGAATTGAAGTATTGCGTGACGGTGCAGCGGCTCAATACGGTTCTGACGCTATTGCCGGTGTGATTAACATTGTTCTTAAAGATGCCGCAGAAGGCGGTGAAGTATCGGCAACGTACGGTGCCAACGTTACCACCATGGACGGTGTGCCGAATCTTGAGAGCGTAGGCATTGGTACCGATGGTAATTTAGCATTTGAAGAGGGCAGTGACAGAGAGTTAACCGATGGTCAAACTCTTACCCTTCGAGGCAACGTGGGTTTTGAATGGGGCGACGATGGCTTTATAAATGTTTCTGGTGAATATCGCGACCGCGGTCAAGCAAATCGTGCAGACTACGACCAGCGTGAAAACTATGCACGGGACGCCGACGGTAACTTAGATCCTCGTGAACTTACCGTTAACCGTTACAACCACGTTTACGGCAACGGTGAAGTAGAAGACTACGCATTATTTATAAATGCAGGTAAAGCGCTTACCGATAGCGTAGAGTTTTACACTACAGCAGGCTATAGCACGCGAGACTCTCTGGGTAGTGGCTTCTATCGCCGTGCACAAGACTCGCGCAACATTGTCGAAATATACCCAGATGGTTTCTTACCTGCCATTC
This sequence comes from Alteromonas sp. KUL150, assembly GCF_009811475.1. Lineage (NCBI taxonomy): Bacteria > Pseudomonadati > Pseudomonadota > Gammaproteobacteria > Alteromonadales > Alteromonadaceae > Alteromonas > Alteromonas sp. KUL150. The sequence goes on along the minus strand of NZ_BLIJ01000069.1, from coordinate 13,037 downwards.
AAACCGATATAACAGATATGTCGCTTATCGCTGGCATTAAAGGCTACGGCGATGTCTGGAATTACGACCTATCGTTAACTCACGGTGGTAACGAACTAGAATACGGCGTAGTTAACACACTAAATACGTCACTTGGCCCAACAAGCCAGACCGAATTCGACGCGGGTACCCTTGAATACGACACGACTATAATCAACGCAGACGCGTCTCGTCTTGTCGATACAGGGTTGTTTTACAGCGAAATGAACTTTGCAATGGGCGCAGAATATCGCCACGAGGGATATGAAATTACTGCGGGTGAAGAGAATTCTTATATCCAAGGTTCCTTTGGTCCAGGTGGTGTTGTGACTGATCCGGTTAACGGCCCGTTTGGCGCCGCTGGATCACAAGTGTTCCCAGGTTTTACACCAGAATCTGCAGGTGACAATAGCCGTCACAACTACAGCTTTTATGTTGATTTAGAAGCTGATGTCGTTGAAAACTGGAACGTGGCTGTTGCTGGGCGCTTTGAGGATTATTCTGACTTTGGCAGCACGTTTAACTGGAAAATGTCGCACCGTGTAACGCTAAGTGATACTTTTGCACTTCGTGCGTCGGTATCAACAGGCTTTAGAGCGCCGTCATTGCAGCAGCAGTTCTTTACGTCTATTGCCACTGTTTTTGTTGATGGAGAACCGACAGAAACCGGTACGTTCGCACCATCAAGCGATGTAGCGCAAGCCTTAGGTAGCCCAGGGCTAGATGCGGAAGAGTCTAATAACTACAGCGCAGGTTTCACTTACTCACCAAATGCCGACTTCAACTTGACCGTAGATTTCTACCGCATTGATATCGACGATCGTATTGTGTTGTCAAATAACCTATCTGGTGACGCGATTGAAACCTTGCTAGAGGGCACCGGGGCTAACCAAGCACGTTTCTTCTTAAATGCGATTGATTCACGTACACAGGGTGTGGATATTGTTTCTACCTATACGCTAAATACTGCAGATTACGGTGCGTTTAACTTTAACGCTGGCGCTAACTTTAATGATAACGAAGTAACAAATATCATTGATGCTCCTGACGTGCTGCAAAACGCTGGGTTCGACCAAGACAACCTGTTCAGTGATGTGGAGCTTCGTCGTTTTGAAACAGCTTCACCTGACAGCAAACTGAACTTAGGTGTTACGTGGAATTACGACCGTTACACAACAACATTACGTACCACGCGTTACGGTGAAGTGGAAGACCCGTCATCTATTGAAGCACGCAACGAAATTATTCCTTCAGAATGGATCACAGATCTGGACGTTCGCATTGCGCTAACAGAAGGGCTTACTGTTTCTGTAGGTGCTAACAATATCTTTGATGTATACCCAGAACCAACCCGAGATTTGGTGGATGATGTAACTACATTCTCTCGCTTATTCTCATATTCTGGCTTCTCGCCTTACGGTTTTACTGGCCGTTTTGTTTACGGAAAAGTGTCTTATAGCTTTTAATTAAGGCGTAACAATACGGCTTAAAAAAGAAGTAAACTGCAATGAAAAAGCCCCTGATAGGTGGATACATCATCTATCAGGGGCTTGTTGTATCAATACTTAAAACGTTTATTTTTCAGACAACGCAACATAGTCAAAATCAAAACCGAAGGCCCTGGGCGAAACCGCCGCAAGGGCTCGTTCCGATTTGTAAAACGCTGGGCATTCTACGGCAATAATTGCTACCCGTTGTCCGTATTTTATGCGTTCAGCATTAATAGGTTCGCTAGTTTCAATATCTACAAGTACGATCAAGTCGGGTACACTTGCTAACACCTTGTCGCTTTGTTTTGCAATCAGATATTCATTTTTGATGTTTACGGTCACGGGAGGTTCGCCATTAAAGCCCGCTACAGTAAGCTCACCAACGTCGTACCCTCCAACAATAGCTACGCTTTTATCGGTTATTTTACCTTCAAATAGCAGTTCGCACTGTCCGTAAACTGAGTTCTTAAAACACGCTTTTAAATGTGGCATCATTTGTCGAACGTGACCGCGGTGTTGCATAAGCACCTTACCTAAACTAATGGCGAACGACACCGTATGTGGGATGATAGCGGTTTTAATGAAGTCTCCCGACATTGGGTGTTCCGCTGTCGTAATCATGCCGCCAGCCGCCATAGCAAAACTTCTTATATGTCGCTCATAAGTTGTTGTATCTGATGTCGAAAACGCAGCTGTGTTTCCTGCGTAATCTCGTGCTACCGCGGGGGTCGGCTTTGCGCCAGCAATAGCATAGGTCATCATTTGCGCTTCGGGTAAAGCGCGGCCCATGCCATCGCCATCTATCATGGGTATACCAGCACCGGCAGCGGCCACTAAAGGTAAAAGCGAGTTACCACCGCCAATTTCAAACGATGCAATGGCATCTACTTTTTTGCCCGTGTGTTTTTCAAATGCTAGAAGTGTATCGCCAGCCTCATCAATAGAGGGTAGAAGCTCTAGACTGACCGTGGGCGCACCAACGGCGCCAAGTGCTACCACGTAGTCTTCGCTGTTTAACTTATCAGGCGCGACAAGGGCCACCGGGCCGTATTCTAATAAAGCTTGCTTAGCTAAGAGCATGGGCAAGTAGGGGTCACCACCGCCACCCGTTGCCAGAAAAACTGAGCCCATACTTAGCGCCTCTAAATCGTCTATCGTTACGTATGAATTGCGCTGCATGTTAGTAGGCTCCTGTCTGTCGTTCAGAGGTTTTGGCACTTGGTTTAACAGTGGCGATGTCACCCACCACTTTCACTCTTACACGTCGCATATCACCTTCCATGTAAGGCACCTCTATTTCTTCTATATCGATAGTACGTACTGTGGTTTTGTCGGCACCAGCGGTAACGGCTTTGTCTATGGCAAGCTGAGTTACACCTTTTATCGCGTCGTCGCGTGACATCGCGCGGTACGACAACATGCTTTCAGCTTCCCCGCCAATTTGCGCAATAGCAGCGCCGATGGCATTAGCTACACCAGCGTTTACGGGCCGAATAACGTCGCTGGCAGCAGGTAAGTCGCCTTGTATCAACACGGCTCCTCCACCCACTAAAATTACCGGTACTGGTTTGTCGTCGGGCTTCATCATTTCAATGTGGTAATTCAAGGTATCACGCATGGTTGTTATGGCGCTTTGGATGACGTCACTGGATACATGCTTCACTTTCTCACTATCACCAATGTCTGCATGGCCACTGGCAACAATAATGTCTGTGGTAGTTAAGGTGTTGCCGTTAAATATCAATGCCTCGTCTACCAACTTGTGCCCACAGGAATCTGGCCCAATGCGCTTGCCTTCATCACGTACAATACTCCCACCACCAAGTCCAACAGCATTAATATCAGGCATGCGAAAATTCGTTCGCACCCCGCCTACTTTTATAATTCGGTTTGACTCCCTCGGGAACCCGTTTTGTAGAACACCAATATCTGATGTGGTGCCGCCAATATCTACGACGATAGCGTTTTCTTTGCCGGTAAGTTTGTAGGCGCCTCTGAGTGAGTTTGTGGGCCCAGATGCAAAAGTAAGGGCCGGATACGCTCGCACGAAGTCGGCATTCATGAGTGTTCCGTCGTTCTGGCTAATAAAAAATGGGCAGTTAAAGGCATGCTTCGTCAACGCGTTTTCAAATGCATTAACCACAGATTGAGCAAATGGGCGTAACGTCGCATTTAAGATGGCGGCATTTTCTCGTTCAAGCAGGCCAATGCTACCAATTTGGTGAGACAAAGTGATTTCACAGTCGGGAATTACCGTGCGTATAAGGTTGGCTACCAGCAATTCCGGCTCAGCATTCATGGTTGAAAATGCGGAGGCAATCGCAACCGACTTAATCTCTTTTTGTTTAATATCAGCAATGACGGCTTCTATTTCTTGAATATTGATATCCGCAACAGGGTAGCCGTCGTACAAGTAGCCACCATGACATTCGTAAATACTGGGGTTTATGACGTTGACCAAATCTTCAGGCCACTCAATCATAGGAGGGCAGCCTTTTCCGCTAGGAAGGGCTAAGCGAATAACAGCAATGTTAGATAACTGGCGACGTTCTACGATAGCGTTAGTAAATTGCGTTGTACCAATCATTACCGCATTAATATTGTTTGCAGATACCGATGCCTTGTTAAGAAGGGCGTTAAGGCTATCTATAATTCCGCTTGCCACGTCTGCAGTCGTTAATGACTTGTTAGTGGCTAAAATCGTCTCATTGTCGAGTAGTACAGCATCAGTATGTGTACCGCCAACATCAATGCCTATACGCATAAGTGTGCCTCAAAATGGTAAGATGAAGTAGTAAGAAAGCAGATAATTACAGGTTGTGTTATGTCATCTAAATTCATATTTGAACTCGTCTAACTGCAAGCAAGCGTAAGCCTGAACAAACGGCAAAGTGTAATATCGCACTGACTAAAATTGTGTCTAACGCGGCAATCCCTGTAACAAGGGAGATCGGCTCTAACAAGTCATAGCCGGCAATTCCCGCACCTACTGCCCAAGCTATTAACGCGCTTTTGTGGCTGGAATGGTTAAGGTTTTGCGCATCGGATGACATTTGTTCAGAAGAAAGAGAGGTAGAATGGTGTGACTCAGAATTTAGTTTCACAAAATACGCGCTTTTATTTAGCACAAAAAAGTCTACGGCGATTATACCGGCCACAGGAATAAACACGGCTGTTAGAACGGATAAGAACAACACGAATATTTCGAGAATATTAGCAAAAGCGGCGAACATGCCCACCACACCTAAACCAATAGCCACAAGATTTTGTTTTAAGCGGGGCAAGCTTGCATTGACTGCAAGCTCCGCGCTGTAAAGGTTCAGCGCATTTAAAATCCAGCTGCCTGCGACAATGATAAGCAGTGACCAGCTGCCTATTCCTAGAGCCAGCAATACATCAAGTATATTGTTCGCTTCAAGCGCATAAGCGGCGAAGCCGGCAATAACAATTACGGCGCTTTGAGCAATTAAATATGACCAAAATGCGGTATAAACACCGCCTCTACGCTGACGACTAAAGCGAGTAATATCAGGCAATATAATGGCACCAATAATAATCACTCCGACAATAAGGCTGACCCCTTGACTAATAGAGCTTTGGGCTTGGCTCATATCATTGGTAAAGTGCTCAAAAGAGGTAATTGTAAGAGACTGATACAAAAGAATGGCACTTACGGCCATCATGATAGGCACCAGAACTACCGACAAACGGTTGATGACGTTAAATCCATACATGGTGGTAAGTATCATCAGTATGCCAACAATAGCTTCCGTGCCTATGGTAAGGGGGAGCTCTGAAGTGTCGTACTTTAAAATGGCGGCAACAGACGATGAAAATAAGTCTAAATTTAAGCCAAACCAGCCCACCAGTGAAACGGCAAAAAGTAAATTGAGGATTTGAGCCCCCAAACTGCCAAAGGCTACCCGAACAAGCATGTAAGAGTTTTTACGCGTTATAGCGCCGATAGAACCCATTAACCCGCCAACAAGGGTGAGCAGCAAACCTCCTATAAGCAGTGTTATTATAGTTTGTTGCCAAGAAAGTAATGCGAATAACTCTATGCCAGTCATAAATGTCGGTATTGAAAATGACACCATAGCTGACACGGCAGCAACTCTTGGCCATGAAACTAATGCGTCGCCTTCAATGTCTTGTTGTGATGTGTCGTATGGTGGTTCCATATCTTCTGCTCAGATGAAAAGAAAACCTAGTGTAAGTGAGTTAACAGTGAATTTCTGACGGATGTTTAGCGCTTTTCAAAAACTTTCTTTTTAAGTACAGTCGCAAAACAAAAGATAAATTTGGTAGGAGACATCGCATCGCCAAAAAGACCATTAAGCTAGATGAGTACAATAAAAAAATTCTAGCTACCATTCATAAATACGCAGATATTTCTAATCAAGAATTAGCAGATCGTGTTGGCTTGTCGGCAAGCGCATGCTTTCAACGAAAGAAAGCACTGCAGGAAGCAGGGTACTTTTTTAATTTTCATACTGAGATGGATTTAGATCGTATCTGTGAGCATGTGTTGGCATACGTAGAGTTTTATCTTAAAAGCAATACAGCGCAGCAGCGGCGACAGTTTGAAAACGCATTGCAAGGCATTCCTGAATTTATGGACTGCTTAAGAATGAGCGGTGATGTTGATTATATTTCATTCACCTGTTTCCCTAACTACAACGCACTTAAGCAAATGTGTGACAGTTTATCTGACGATCCAAATTTGGGGATAAACCGAATTGTTATCCGTCCAGTGCTAGAGCGTACTAAGTGGTACTTAGGGTACCCTCTGGAAAAACTGAAATGGATTGACTAACGATTTCCGCCCGCAAGATATAACGCTATTAATGCCTAAGTAGTAACTCGCCCGTGTTCTTATATGCCTTTTAACGGCTATGTAACTTACCTAAACGGGCGCCCGAGTTATCTCTTTACTTTCCTTCATATTGAGAATTGGTTTTATCAAAAGCGCTATCTCTTTCAAAACTAATTGTACATCGGTGGGCATCTACAAGCGCAAAATCCTCTTTGGGAATGAAAGCGTCGTAATCACGTTGAAGCTTGACCTGTGCTTCTTTGCGGATTTTACTTCGGCGAATAGCGGTCACAAAGTTTCGCATCTCGTGGTGGTTCGTGAGCTCTAGTTCAGGCACAGTAACCGGCGTGCCGCTGTCATCTTTGGCTACCATGGTAAAAAAGCTATTGTTGGTGTGCTTAACTTCATTCGTTTTAATGTTTTCCGTTGTGACTTTTATTCCCACAACCAACGATGTATTACCCACGTAATGAACCGTTGCATCTAGATGAAGTAAATCGCCAACCTCAACAGGCTGTAAGAACTCAACCCCATCAACCGTGACGGTCACGCAATAAGCGCCAGCGTGCTTACTTGCACACGCGTACGCAACTTTATCCATTAGGGATAAAATAACACCACCATGCACCTTGCCGCCAAAGTTAGCGAAAGAAGGCACCATTAACTCAGTGAGTCTTGTTCTTGAAAACGCAACACTACGTGCAGTCATAAACAACCTTTAATTTTTAGCACTTGAAAAGAGCCATTTAAGCGTTCATATCAGTATTAGTTTCACCCTACCATAAAAAATAAGGAATGGTTTTGTCACAAACGCATTTTTATCAACCAAAAGAAGGTCATGGTCTGGCTCACGACCCGTTTAACGCCATTATTGCGCCTCGACCAATTGGATGGATATCTACTCAGTCGAAAGCGGGCGTGTTAAACCTTGCTCCTTACAGCTTCTTTAACGCGTTGAACTATACACCGCCTATTATTGGCTTTTCTGTAGTGGGCAGTAAAAAAGATTCTTTGGTAAACGTGCAGCAAACCGGAGAGTTTTGCTGGAATCTGGTATCGGAAGATTTGGTTGACGCAATGAATTCAACAAGTAAGCCTCTAGCACCAGAGGAAAGCGAGTTCGACCATGCTGGGCTGCAGACTGTAGACAGTGAGATAGTTCGGGTTCCCCGTGTAAAAGCGAGTAAGGTGAGCATGGAGTGTAAGCTTACCGACGTTGTGCAGCTAAAGTCAGCCTCAGGCGATGAGGTGAATAGCTGGTTTATCATGGGCGAAGTGGTAGGTGTGCACATCGATAAATCGCTGATTGAAAATGGCGTTTACAGTACGCTAAAAAGCGCACCTGTAAGTCGTGGGGGCGGGAGAGGCGATTACTACACCATCTCTCAGCAAAACTTCTTTGAAATGCTAAGACCTGAGTAACGGTCTATTGCAAAATAGCGATAAAGCTCGAATATCAATCGGTGATCAGAATGTTAAATATGAACTTTGATGAACGCTTAGCCATTAATACACAAACACAAGAATGGCAGCCGTCGCCGTCTGCCACGGTTTGGCGCAAGCCATTGGAGCGAGAAGCAAAGGAGTCGGGACACACAACTAGCGTTGTGAGGTACGAGCCGGGCGCCAGCTTTAAAGAGCACGGCCACCCTTATGGTGAAGAAATCTTTGTGTTAGAGGGCGTTTTTTCCGACGAGCACGGAGACTATCCGGCAGGGACATACCTGCGTAATCCACCAGGCAGTAAACACAGCCCGTTCAGTAAAGAAGGTTGTGTGATCTTGGTCAAACTGAATCAGTTTGATAAGCGCGATTTGGCTGAGGTGAGGGTAAATACAAATACAGCAGAATGGCTACAAGGGCAGGGTGGTTTAAAAGTGATGCCCTTACATAATTTTGAACACGAACACGTAGCCCTAGTGAAATGGCCAGTTGGAGAAGTTTTTAAACCTCACAGGCATTTTGGCGGAGAAGAAATTTTCGTACTGTCGGGTACGTTCAAAGACGAACACGGCGAATACCCTAAAGGTACATGGATAAGAAGCCCACACATGAGTCAGCATCATCCCTACGTTGATGAAGAAACAATAATTTGGGTTAAGACAGGGCATTTGCCAGTGGCGTTGTAAATACAATGATAAAATAGGACTTGAAAAGAGGGGGATTACTGTTTAACTTTTCGCGTTGATTATCAGCAGAAAATTCGAGCATTCTTACCGTTTAAAAACATGGATAGTTTTAGTTGTCGCGTTTTGGATAAAGTTAAATAAGTTTACCACTCTAAAGCATTGCCTCTTCTATTTTTTCCGATGTTCTTATAAAGCATGCTCATAATTACGAGTGTAATATGAACAGCATAGTTAACCTTATCAAACATAGTGCGGCTGCCGTCGTCACTTTATCGGTATTATCAGCATGCGGAGGGGGAGGCGGAGGTTCCTCATCCCCTTCACCTACCCCTGTAACACCTACTACACCTGCGCCCGCCCCAAGCGGACTTTTTAGCAAGTATGAGGGGCTTAAGAATGAAGCGGTAGTAGACAGCACGTCGGCCTATGATATTGCTTATTATGTAACATCGGCTCTGGATACATCCGTCATGTTAGTGCATTCAGACGAATTCCCTTATGCCCGCTTCGATCGCGTATTAACCGACCACGAACAACCTACAGGAGAGGATTGTGATTCTGGACAGTTAATTGTTGGTGAGTTAAAGAATGATACCTCTGACGTTGAATACATAAACTGCGCTTTGGGGCCTTATACCTTCAATGGTAAAGGTACGTTGTCTGTATCGTCTGTGTCTTCTAATGGCGAGTCGTTTGAGGGGACTCTGTCATTTGATAGCCTAACCATCGACAATTCACGAATGGTTGCAAACTTCGAGGGTACGATTGAAGCATCTGTTGGTGAACAATACACAGAGTCAGCCATAGTAAACGGACTGCTTACCTACGCGTCATCAGGTGTTACGGTGTTTATTGATGACGTAGACATAGACACCACGATTTCCGAAAATAACCCTGTGTTAGTGCCTGAAGGAAGAATCTACATTTCTCCTTATGGTTATGTTGATATTACAACTATGCGGCCAGGCTCATTCACCTCACCGTCTCTAGCCCTAGCTATCGCGGGTTCAAGCACACTTATAATCAAAGAAAAAGAAGAAGGGCTTGTCTCTGTTGGCCTTTTCAGCGACATCAATAGTGCTGAAGAGCCTATGCTAGTTATTCCTTTTTCTTTTATCGGTAATCAAAACTATTTAGATACTGAAAATACGGCGCCGCTTGTGAGTATGGCTTCTACGTCACTTGAAGCTGACCGCAACGAGTTTGTGTTATTAGATGCAAGCGAAAGTAGTGATGCTGATAACGACCTTCTTACTTTCCAGTGGAGCGTTCTATCGGCCCCTGAAGGTGCTAACGTTACATTTCAAAATAACGGCTTTAACAATACTCGCGTAAGCTTTACTCAGTCTGGCCAATATCAGCTTCAAGTTATCGCTTTTGATGGAAAGGTAGAATCAGACCCTGTAACGGTGTCGGTTTATGTTAAACAAAGCCTGCCACAAATAGAGCTTGCAAGTTTATCGTCTAATCTTCAGGTGGGAGAAGTATATTCAAATAATATTGAGATATTAAATCCAGAGGGCAACGGACCTTTTGAATTTAGGTTAGTTACCTCGCCGTTAGATATGCAAATAACCAATGACGGTAGCATTGAATGGAAAGCCTTTGTGCCTAATTTGGGTTATCCGTTAGATGTTAATTTTGAAATAGAAGTGAGCAATCGCGATTATGCAACAAGGCTCAAACACACCCTTACAGTGGCTACTAACAGCACAGCTGACCCAGTAGTAGAAAATTTAACTTCAGACGCAGACTATTACGAGGTGTTGGGAAACATTGCTGCCACAAGTGACGGCTATGCGGTGGGGAGTTTGAAAGGGGTATTTAGTTTAAATGAAGATAGAAGTTCCTCATTCACTGAAAAAGCGGCTGCTGAACTAGAGCCTACCTTTATTTCTTTGTCGACCACATCTCTTGATACTTACGGTTGGGAAATATTTGACTCTACGTTAGTGAGAAAGAGTTTTAATAGCAATGCAGTGTCAGAATATGTAATTGGTGTAAATGGCGGTCCTCCAGAATTTAAGTTTGTTAACGTGGCTGGTGTTGACTATATCCTTGTAAAGATGAGCCGAGAGCTGTTCATTGTTGAACAAGACAGCATGCAGGAAGAGGCACAATTAACCTTATGGGGCCTTGAGGGGAGCGGACCAGTCCGCGGGCTGAGTAGTTATACTTGGCAAGAGAAACACTATATTGCAATTATTGTCGACGATCATCTCGTTATTTTACAAAAGACACCTGAAGGCTTTGAAGTCTTTAGGAAAGTTAAATACCCAACGGATGAAGAGTTGTATCTTGTGGAAGACGAGCCCGCTATTGTGAACACGACGTTTGATGATACTCCGTTCATATCTATCATGGTTAGGGAAAGAATTAACGTTAACAGTACCAACCCACAAGAGCTTCTTTTTAATCATATTTATAATGTTGTCGATGATAGCTTCGTTTCTGTTTACTCTGATTCAAGCATTGAGACCTCTAGAATTACATCAGCACTTCGCCTTGACTACTGTAGCGAGTTCTCCGATACAAAAGCCCATGGGGTGACATATGTCATTACCCCAGAGTTTAACCTAACGGATGATTTGCAATATGATTCTAGGCAAGCTAAATCAAAAGTATACGCATTAGATATGCGTTCAGGTGAACTTATATGGGAGTCTGACTTTTTAATGGCAGACTCAGAATTAGAAGCTAGTTTGAATAATAATATTTACTGTGACGAAGATAGTGAAGGCAATGTCAGGTTAACCTTTGCTACCGGAAAGGTACTTTATCAAACCCATTAAAATTGCTTTATAGAAACAGGAAGGGGCATCAATGATGCCCCTTTTTTTAAACTTAAAATGTTGGGTTAATCCCACACACCATCTTCAGACTTCCCTTGTATATCACAGTCACCAACCTTGTACTCTACTGTTTGGCCACTGTCTTTTTTCTTAAAGTAATCTTTGCTAATAGACACAATAGTTGGCGTCATCCATACAATAGCGATGATATTAATAACGGTCATTAAACCTAACGCCATATCAGCCATTGCCCAAACTTGAGGTAGTGCTGCCTGAGCGCCCCAATAAATCATGCTTAGATAACCTATGGTATAAGCCGCACGGCCTATTTTGTTATCTAGCTTAAACATGTGCAGGTTACTCTCGCCATAGGCATAGTTTGCTACAACAGACGTAAACGCAAACAAACTGATAGCGGCTGCTACGAAATCGGTACCGCCTTCACCTAAGTGACTGCTCATAGCATCTTGCGTTAAGCGGATGCCTTCCATTTGGTCAGAGCTTGAACCGCCAGCAAGCAGAATGATAAAGGCTGTAGACGTACACAATATTAGAGTGTCTAAGAAAACCCCCAGCATTTGAATATAACCTTGCGATACGGGGTGGTTTGGATTTGGAACCGCACTGGCCGCTGCGTGAGGTACTGAACCGCTGCCCGCTTCGTTTGAGTAAAGCCCACGTTGAATACCGTTTTTAATAGCCGCACCTAGCGCGCCAGCGCCAGCTTCCTGTAAACCGAATGCCGACTTCACTATATCAAGCAGCATAGCAGGCAGTTCTGAAATATTGATAAAGGTAATAGCCAATGCCACAAGCACGTAGCCTATTCCCATAAATGGCACCACAAACTCGGCAAAACGGGCAATGCTCTTAAGGCCGCCCACCACAATCAAGGCTGCTAGTGCAATAATGGCTAAACCTACATACTCACTTGGAAAAGCGTAAGCATTGTTTAATGCATCGGTAATAGTGTTGGCTTGAACGGCGCTAAAGACAAATCCGTAACCAAAAAATAAACACAGTGAGAACGCGACGGCTAGCCAAGTTTTGTTAAGACCTTGTTTGATATAGTAGGCCGGACCACCACGAAACTCGCCGTTTTCGTCGCGTACTTTATAAAGCTGACCCAATACGCTTTCAGCAAAGCCCGTAGCCATACCCAAAAGGGCAATCATCCACATCCAAAAGATAGCACCAGAGCCACCTAACGATATAGCTACTGCAACACCTGCTAAGTTTCCAGTGCCCACACGAGCAGATAAGCTGGTACACAAGGCCTGAAAAGAACTGATGCCATCTTTACTCGCTGTTGTGCTGCCTTTTAGCAAGCTAAACATATGGCCGAAGTGTCGCAGCTGAACGCCACCGAGTTTTACAGTAAACCAAATACCACATGCCAGCAGCATGATAATCAGTACCTGGCCGTCACCCCATAGAATGTTGTTAACTAATGAAACGAATTCGTTTATCACGCACTTTCCTTCGTTATTGTTTTAATAGTGGCTCGACGTGCAAAAATGAACTGAACATGACAGGTGTGTTGTCAGAACGAACGTAAGGTTTATGCAAAACGGGGTTTGCTAAAACGTTGAGTATGCCGAGCTATATCGATAAAGAAACAATACTAGCACGACAATTAAATGATTGGACAATGAAAACGACCTGAAACTATGACGTTTTATGCTCACTTATAGCAAATTTATTCATTTGAAAGAGAAGGCGAGGGAGCTTGATATCGAAAAGACAAATACAAACAAAAAAGCCGCTCAAAAGAGCGGCTTCTTCAAGAATA
>NZ_BLIJ01000068.1:0-109080 GCF_009811475.1 Alteromonas sp. KUL150 | reverse complement strand
CTCAGACTCTGACCCCATTTTTTGAGGGTGTATAAATGATCGAAACGCATATGTATTCGAAATATAAATATTACTGATAGTGGGTGCGTGGTAGCTTATTGTTACATTCAGCGTTTAACTTTCAGGGCGAAATAACACTATGGACAAATCAAAACAACTATTTACGCTAATCACCTCGGAAGGTGAGTTACAGGTATCGCTAAAAGAAGTGGATGTTCCAGAACCTAAGTCACACGAAGTAATAGTTCAAATGGAAGCCTCTCCAATAAACCCATCAGATATGTGGCCCATGTTCGGCCCTGCAAGCCTTGATAAGGCAATCTTTGATGAAGATAAAAAAGCACTAGTAGCACCAGTACACAAGCCGTTGCTGAGTCGCATTAAATCGCGTTTGGATCAAACCTTGCCTATCGGCAATGAAGGCGCAGGTACGGTTGTTAAGGCGGGTGATAGTCCAGAAGCACAAGCATTAATGGGCAAGACGGTATCTATTCTTACCGGCGCTGCCTACACCGAATTTGCGTGTGTTCCAGTACAGGCTTGCCTGCCACATCTGGATAGTACAACACCGCAGCAAGCTGCATCTTCATTTGTAAATCCGCTTACAGCACTTGGCATGGTTGAAACCATGCGAATGGAAGGCCACAAGGCGCTTGTACATACCGCTGCAGCCTCTAACTTAGGGCAAATGTTGAACAAGATTTGTCTAGAACAGGGCGTAGAGTTAGTAAATATTGTACGTAGCCAAGAGCAGGTTGATATTCTCAAAGGCATAGGCGCAAAAATTGTACTTGATTCAAGTAGCGAGAACTTCAAAGCCGAACTCTATCAAGCCATTGATAGCACAGGCGCAACGCTAGCATTCGACGCCATTGGCGGTGGTGAGCTAGTGAGCGATATTCTTACTATGATGGAAGCATCGGGCAGTAAAGATGCAAAAGGGTTCAACACCTATGGTTCTGACAGCAACAAACAGGTGTATATCTACGGCGGCTTAGATTTCTCGCCAACTATTTTAAACCGCGCTTATGGCATGACGTGGAGTATTGGTGGTTGGTTGCTAATGCGTTTCTTAGGCAAGCTTGATAAGAAGCGTGTAGGCGAGCTCTACCAGAAAGTGGCTACGGAAATTAACACTACGTTTGCGTCGTCTTACAGCAAAGAGTTAAGTCTAGAGGAAGCGCTTCAGCCAGAGAATGTGGCTTTGTATAATGCGAAAAAGACCGGCACAAAATACCTTATTGTGCCGAGTAAGGGCTAATCTGCGAGACGTTTAACTACGGCAATCTCAGCTTAAATGTAATCAATAAAAGGGTCTGTTGATCTTTGATGTACAAACTGCGGTTTAAAGTACATTGAAGGGCGACAGACCCTTTTTGTATCCATTCTCATTCAGCTGACAGTGAGCTGGAAATACGCTCAAGAAAATGTGAAGTAAACAGTAACCCAGATAAAAGGTAGTTAAGATAGCATGCCTGAAGGTCCAGAGATTCGTCGCGCTGCAGACAAAGTTGAATTGGTCATAAAAGATATCCCTTTAGAAAAGGTAGAGTTTGGCTTAGCTCAGCTTAAACCCTACGCTAAGCAGTTAGAAGGTGAAAAAGTGTTGGGCATGGAAACCCGTGGCAAGGCGTTAATCACCCATTTCAGTAACGCGCTTTCTATGTATTCACACAACCAGCTCTACGGCGTGTGGCATACCTGTAAACGTAACGAACTGCCCGATACTAAGCGTCAGTTGAGAGTAGGGCTTCATACCAAGACGCATAGCGCTATCTTGTATAGCGCCTCTGATATTAGTATCTGGCCATCGCAAACTATTCACGAACATCCGTTTCTACAGCGGGTAGGGCCTGATGTATTAAACGGTTCGGTGTCAAAGGAGCTGGTATTAGAACGCTTACGTTCAAAAGCTTTTTATAACCGCGCGCTAAGCGGTTTGTATCTAGACCAGCGCTTTATGGCAGGGCTTGGCAACTATCTCCGTAGCGAAATACTATTTGCAGCTGGCGTTCACCCTTCGCTTAAACCCTCGCAGTTAGATGATGAGCAGCTTCGCGGCTTAGCGCATCACACCTTGGCCATATGCAAACGCAGTTATGAAACCGGTGGCTATACCGTGTACACCGAACTACGCGAAGTACTGGAAGCAAAAGGCGTTAACTTTGAGGGCACGAGGTTTATGGTGTTCGATAGAGAAGAACAGCCTTGTAGAGTCTGCGCCACGCCAATAAAGCGACAGTCCTACAATGGGCGACGCCTCTATTGGTGCAGCCAATGCCAGGCCAAGTGAACTAGATTTCTAGCGAAGCGCGCGCTTCTTAACAAACATAAACACTAACATCACGTTCAAACCAAATATGGCAATGCATAACGATCCGATAGTGGCATCTCTAAAACTAAAAAATTGGGCCACGGTACCCGCGCCTATTGTGCCTAGCATCATACCTACGCGGGTGGCGTTTGAATAAAAGGCTGAAGTGAACCCGGTTAAGTCGGGCGCTTGTTGTTGCAGTAACGTCAACCCAATGCCTGCATATAAGCCGTAGAAAAGGGCGTTCAGTATTTGAAGGGTAAGTAACTCCCAACTTGACTGAGAAAAATACACGCCGATGTAGAAGCAGCAGCCGAAAATGAATGCTACGGCCATGATACCTGCGGGTGGAAAGCGTCGAGCCAGCTTGGCCGCCAGTAACATGGTAGGGATCTCAAGTGCGGCCACTACACCCATCATCAGCCCGGGTAAATTTTCTGCCAACCCCAGTTCATTCATGACGTATAAGGGCATCGATGATAAATACATAACATTGCCAGCCATACCAGCAAGTATAGCCAGCCCAACCAGCCAGAAAGGAAGCGATAGCGAGCCTTTTAAAGTAGTATTGAGTGACTGTTGATTAGCTTTTTGAGGCGGCACAACCTTTACTACAAAAAGCGTTGCAACTAACACACATGCGATAGCCACCGAAAAAGATGCTGCAAAGCCAAAATTGGCGACCAAAGTAAACGCTAGCGGCGGGCCAACCACCCAAGCAAGAGAGATGGCAGCGCGAACTTTTGAGTTGAAGGCGGCTAAGTCGATGTCTTGGTTTTTTGCCCATAGCCCTGAAACGGTCAACATCTGAGACACTGCCCCTGCACCCACAGACATAAATAAAACGCCAGCAAGAAACACGTGCCAAAACTGGTTACTAAAGATAAAGGCGACCATCGCAATGCCTACACAAATCATGGTTAGCCCATAAAGACGATTTGCGTTAAAGCCTTTATCAGCCAGGTGCCCTAGGTATTGACTGATCACCAACCCTGATAGCGTAACAGAAACCATGTAAATGCTTATGTATATGGGCTCAACGTTAATCTCGTCAATGAGAAAATAGCTCATAAGAGGCGTAACAAACGAGGAGGTTAAGCCAGTTAAAAGGCTAAGCAACAGAAAAGGAAGTTGTGGAGAAAATGCGTAACGCGATGACATGAGACTATTAGCTCCCGAGGGCTGTTAAACGTGGTTGACCCAAACTCGTAAAGAAAAGGTCACAGCCCTTAATAACGAGGGCGCATTATAAGTGCTGCGTATCTCATGTCTATGACGAAGCTTTTATAAGCTATCTTTTAAAATTATGCTGCATTAACACTTTTCTTTAAAAAGTGCACAGCCCCAGAGCGCGCTCTAAATCTAGAGAAAGCTCGCAATTTCGCTAAGCGACTTTTTTTGTTGAGCATGTGCTGGAATAGTGGCATTGGGTGCTGGGTAGCCTGCAATTATTAGCATGTAAGCCCGCTCATTATCTGGGCGCTGGCATATTTCGGTTAAAAAATTCATAGGTTTTGGAGTATGAGTCAAGGTTGCCAGACCAGCATTGTGTAACGATGTAATAAGCATGCCAACCGAAATACCTACCGACTCATGAACATAATAGTTTTGGCTTTTTTCACCCGCTTTTGTTTCACCAAATTTTTGACTAAATACAGCAATAAGCCAGGGTGCTTTTTCAAGATAAGGTTTACTGGCATCTGTGCCTAAAGGCTTAAGGTCATCGAGCCACTGTTGACCAGCGCGTCCATTGTAGAACCCTTGTTCGTGTGCCTCTGCTTGCTCGCGGATTTGTTGTTTTACGTGGGCAGACTGAATAGCGGTAAAATGCCAGGGTTGATGATTTGCGCCGCTGGGAGCCGTACCGGCAGTGAGTATGCAGTTTTCAATGATGGTTTTATCGACCGGTCTGTCACTGAAGTGTCGAATACTATGGCGACGCTGCATGTTTTTCAAAAAATCTGCACTTCGAGCAAGCATACTGTCTTCTGGGTATTCAATAAAATCAGTAAGAGGAGAGTGGTCGTGAGGTTGCATTGGTTTTCTCTTTTTTGTTGTTTTCCTCACTTTATCTTTTTGGCCATCGTTTTCAAAATAAAACGCTACAAAAAAGCGACTCACTCAGGCAAAAGTGAATCGCTTCGATTAAACGCTTAACTAAAAGTGCAAGCGGGTTAATTACGTTTGAACGGCGGGCGCGTGCCACGTCTTTGCTTGTCGTCTTCCTCTTCTAGCATTTCAAGTTGAGCAACGTCATAAACAGGCATCATGGTAGTTGTTCTGCGATAAGGAGGCTTTCCACGCATAATCACCTCCTTAACCTCAACGTACTCGATAGCTTCCTGACCTACTGACTCCAACTGTGCAACGTCGTTAACCGACATAGTCACTACTTTGCGTTTAAACGGTGGTTTACCAGAATAATCTACCACTTGCACTTCTACAGTATCATCAGATGAAACTGGCATTGCTTGCGCGGTAAATCCAAGCGAAACGGCAGTGATAAGCGTTCCCAAAACATAGCGTAATTTCATATCGTGTCCTTATATTAAACTTACTACTTTTGTATATTGTATGAACGAATTTGGTTCAAACAATACTGATTGGTGATAGTCATAAACTATCAGTTTTGGTTATTAGTAGTATGCGCTAAATCAGAGGGACTAATATGCTCGCTGAGAAGCACAATATGCACCAATGCATGCCTATGTATGGTGCATAATACCCAGCGCTAGTGCACCAATAAGGTGCTTAAACGTGTGGTCATTTCGAGCAGATCGAAGAAAATCAAACAATTAACATATGGTCTTTATCTTGCTGTTCTCCTACGTCTTCTTTTAAAGCGTGTGGTGTAGATAAAATGAACAGAACGGCAAAAAAAGCAGTGACGTTATCACTCTCAGTGCTGTTGATGGCATATGTAGGTTTTGTCTCACCAACATTGGCCATAGAGCAAAGTATTCCACTATCGCAAAGTAAAGGCGGAACCTTATACCTGGAAGCTACGCTTGAATCTAATGTGAGAGCATCGTTTTTGCTGGATACGGGATCGAGTTTGTTAACGCTTAATCAAGCCACTTTTAACGCTCTTACTCAAAATCAACCGCTACTTGCTACCAGAACGTCGGCAGCGAGAATGGCGAACGGAAAAATTCTTAAGGTATCACAGTACCAACTCAATTCAGTGCGTATTGGCAATACGTGTGAAGTAGGGCCAGTAGAGGTCGCCGTGCTTCCAAAGGGGAATAATATCCTTGGCATAAACACACTGCTGAGGGTGGCACCATTAACGATTACGGCAAACTCAGTAATACTTGCAGGATGCGAGTAAAGTAGCCCTTCGTTAAAAAATAAGATACAAAAAAGCGAACCGAGAGGTTCGCTTTAAAGGCTGGGGTAGCGGGCTACGACTTAATCGTCACACTCGCTTACATCTCCGCCCATTTGTTCTTTCATTTTTACGCAGGCTTCGTATGCTTTCTTCGCGGCTGCGTCTTTCCATTCACCCGCTTTCTCGGCGCTTGCGTCGTAAGCGTCAGATGCCATGTCTTTGCCATCTTCGTAGGCATCAGAAGCCATTTTTTTACCATCTTCGTAGGCGTCTGAAGCCATCTCTTTGCCATCATCTAAGGCGTCTGAGGTCGCATCTTTTGTTTCATCCCAAGAATCAGCAGCATCTTCTTTTGCTTCTTCATACGCTTTAGACGTTGTTTCGCCTGCTTTTTCCATCTCTTTTTTTACATCACTTTTCGTTTCTTCGCTAGATTCTGTGCAGCCCATTAAAGACAGTAGTAGTGCTAACGCGATTGCTTTAGTTTTCATTGTGAAGCTCCTTTTACTGGGATAGTGGCCTAATTAAAAGCCGGTCAACATGGTGTGTTCAATTTTTTAGTGTTTTGGTATATAGCGCGTGTCTCTATTTTAGAAATTCGACTAGCTAAATATTGAACACGCCCAGTCTAGCCTACTTACCTTTGAATATGTAAGTAGACTTTATGCGGAAACGCTTATTCTTCTGGGGAATTTGTAGTAAAAATTAAATGTCGGCGCATGTCTTTTAAAACTACACCTTTTTTTAAAAGGGCGGAACTCAAACGACGTTGCCATTTTTTCAGCTCTGGTTCTGCTCCCAGCACGGCTTCTTCTGTGTCGAATTGAAAGCGTAATAGAAGGGACCCCGGAAACTGGTGATATTGAACGTCAAACCAGCACTGCAGCATTCCTTCAAGTTCATCGCGGCCTTGCGCTTCCAGAGCGTTAGCAATATCGAGTACCAACGCTTGTTGTTTTAGCTGAACAGCAGATAGCTTTTTCATTACATCTTTTTCTCAATTGCAATTTCAACACTTTCAGTAACTTCAGCGCCTTCAATAGTCAGCCACATTTGTCCATCTTGTATGGTGACCTGAATTTGCATAGAGCGCTGCACAGCGTGAGCAAGTGTAGTAGATAACGATTCCGGTAAAGTAAACACTGACAAGTTTTTTCTTGTTTGCAGTTTATTTTGTTCTTTATTCCACCACGCGTCGAAGCTGTTATCGGCGTAAGAATAAATCATCATCTTTTGGCTTTGATTACACCCTTTCTTGATGCGCTGCTCAGATGGTTGGCCCAACTCAATCCACAGTTCAATTTCATCGCTGAAACTCTTCTGCCACAAATCTGGAACGTCGTCGTCAGATAGCCCTTTGGTAAACTGCAGACGCTCATGCGCATTTACGATAAATGCGATAATTCGCAACATCATGCGCTCGTCGTTTTCTGATGGGTGACGAGCAATAGTAAGGTTGTGGTCGTTATAGTAATTGCGGTCCATATCGGTTATGGATATGTCAGCTTTAAAAATGGTCGCTTTGAGAGCCATGATGTTCCTGCTTAATTTAAATGAGGTATATTTTTTATCCTCTCGTGCTATGGCAACACTGACATAGCAAAATTTGGCGATATAGTACCAGCAAATAAATAGTTACGCCTTAGTTGAGCGCACTGTCATGTGCAGTAATGGCTATTTCAATAGTAGCGCTTTTATGTGCTCAACCAATTGCTCCGGTATGATTTGTTCATCGCCTTTGCATTTTTTTACTATGGCGAGCATTTGTCTAAGTAAGGGCTTGTCGTTGGCATAGCGTTGGCAAATGGCGCGTATTGTATTAAGAGGCAATGTACTGCCAAAGGCAAGCTGCTCATCATTAGTTAGTTTGCCAAAAATGCGGTTGGCAACATAGCGACGCAAGCGCTGTTTTGTCCCGCCATAAAAAAGTTATTTTTGCTAACAAAGGGAGGTTTCAAACGCTAAGTGTTATAGTTAAGTTCGCGCTTTATAAAGAAGTATTGCCATGCCTATTGAAGATTTACCGCTGCTAGATTTACATCGTCACTTAGATGGGAATGTGCGCCTGCGCACAATTCTGGAACTTGGTCAGCAATTCAACATCGACTTACCTGACTATTCGTTGGAAGGATTGCGCCCACACGCTCAGGTAATGAGAATTGCACCAGATCTTGTATCGTTTTTAGACAAACTTACATGGGGTGTTAAGGTGTTAGGCGACCTTGAAGCCTGCAAACGTGTAGCGATTGAAAATGTTGAGGACGCGGCTAAGCAAGGGATTGACTATGCAGAACTGCGTTTTAGTCCTTACTTCATGGCTGAAAGTCACGGGCTGCCATCACAAGGTGTGGTTGAGGCTGTTATCGATGGAGTAAAAAGCGCAACAAAAAAACACAATATCAAAGTGAATCTGATTGGTATTCTGTCACGTTCTTATGGCGAAAAAGCGTGTCAGCATGAGTTAGATTCAATCTTGGCTTATAAAGAACACATCACTGCAATTGACTTGGCGGGCGATGAAAAGGGATTCCCTGGAAGCTTGTTCGTTGAACATTTTAGGCAAGTGCAGCGAGAAGGGTTGCATGTCACAGTACATGCTGGCGAGGCTGTAGGCCCAGAAAGTATTTGGCAAGCTATAAAGCACTTGGGGGCTACCCGAATAGGGCACGGCGTTAATGCCATTCACGATGAAAATCTTATGGATTATTTGCGTGACAATCGCATTGGTATTGAAAGTTGTTTAACAAGCAACATATTGACGAATACGGTAGCCACACTATCAGAGCACCCGTTAAAAACCTTTTTGGAGCACGGAATACTCGCCTGTCTAAATACCGATGACCCCGCAGTTCAAGGTGTAGAACTCGATCATGAATTCTCTGTTGCCGCTAAGCAAGCAGGCCTAACCCCTTCGCATATTAAACAAGCGCAAGAAAATGCCTTAGCAATAGCATTTCTAAGTGAAAGCGAAAAAGCCGCATTAAAAGACCAGCGGCGTCAGCGTAATTAAGGCAACCCTAATCTAAGTATTGAAATCCAAAAAGTTAAAAGTGTTACACCAGCTTTTATTACCTTAGTGTAACAAATACGAAAAAAGTGGGGTCAGTGTAACGACTCTGACCCCATAACTACGGTTTTATGATGGCTCAAGCTCTACAACCAGCCTTAAGTGATTGTTTTGGGGGATTGTATGAAATGGATAGCACGTGACTAAATACAACCTTTTCTGATTGAGTTGAACATGCAGATCTTGGTCTTGTATGTCGACAATTCGTTTGGCCGAAACTCGATAGGGATGCCAAATTCCATCTAGTGTTTGAAGCTGTAGCGCGTCGCTTACATTTACCTTCTCGAGAAAAGCGAAGTGTGTGTCTTTGTGGCCTCCAATAACGCTACTTTCACTGCCTAATTCGCCAGCGTTAGCATGCCTACCCGGGCCGAAGGCAAGTGCATTCCCCTGAGCGCCTTCCAGGATATACAAGTCTGTATTGCTGTTTGGGTGCACCATTCGCCCTACTGGCCACGTGTCTGCCCATTGCCAAGGCCTAACCTGATCCCCCGTTTGCAAGGTCTCGGTCCATGCTCGCTTAATTAATACCTGTGCTAACTCTGCTTTTACTGACAACCAAGCGGCATTACCAAACCCAATAGCCGCAATAACAAGGAGTAATAAACTTACTAGTAATTTGGGTTTAGCCATTGTGAGTTATGCCTTTATCTTCTTTAAAAATGCGATATTGCGCGAAGAGATAACGTCGAGCTTCTCCCATATTGAGCAGCATTAATAAAAATAGCGAAAGTGCGCTAATCACAAGGTACTGGTTAATGCCGGCAGAGGTTTGTGGATAGCTAATGGCGCGCATTTGCATGCCTTGCGGCATGAGGTTTTTAATATGCTGTGGGCTAGCATTTGTCGATTCAGGCCTTGATTTCGTTTCTTCGATGGCAACAAAGCTGGTATAAGCCGTAATGAGTTTATGGGGTATAGCTACCTTGAGTATGTCTTTTTCAACGTCTTCTTCATTCCTTCCTAGGGCCTTTTCATCCATTAACGCTGCAACTTTTTTACGAGCCCAGGCGGTAGCGATACCTGTAGTTTGAGAGGAGTGAGCAGGGGGGCTATTCACTTCGTTATTGTTTGCGTTATTTGGGGGGGCAGCCGTGAAATATTGCACCTGCACACTGCGCTGCCACTTGTGGAGATTACCGTTTGTGTCAGTTAATGTGCCTGAAAGCACCACTTGGTTGTCTAGGTTGTTTCCATCCCCTCTAGCATTGTCGATGTGTTTTATGCTAGCAAAGTCAGGCACTTTAACGTTGATGAGTAAAGGTTCACCAGCATATAAATCAGGCAAACGTTTGGGGAACACCTCAACGCTTTTATTAAGCCGCATACTTTTAGGCAGGATCAGTGAAAGGTTGCTTAAAACGGGGCTTTCAAGCTTAGTGAACAAACGCTCCATTTCTTTTTGTATATTATTTGTGTCGTTAATAAAGACATAGCTACCTCGACCAAATTGCGCAGCGCGGGTCATGAAATAGCTGTTTGGTGCGCTGCCAATCCCCACAGTAAAAAGCCGTGCGCTCCCTAGCTCCTGTTTAATCAGCGAGAAAAGTGCCGCTTCATTTCCAACCGCGCCATCGGTAATAAACACCACTTGTTTAATGAAGTTTTCCTTTGGCTTGGCTTTTAAAGCCTCATGAAGCGCGCCCGCCATTTCAGTGCCGCCATTGGCGTGTAGCTCAGATATAAAAGATAGGGCCGTGTTTATATTGTGTGGCTGAGTATTTGTGGGCTGGCTGAACAACTTTGTGTAGTTAGAACTAAAGGCCACGATGTTAAATCTGTCTTTAGTGTCTAGTCTTTCGATAGCCAGTTTCAACGCGGCTTTAGCATCTTCAATTGGGCGACCTCCCATAGATCCTGACGTGTCTATTACAAAAGTGACATCTCGTGGAAAGTCTTGCAGATCCTTAGGGTTTACTTGTGGTGGTGTTAGCATAACTAACGCATAGTGGTTGTTATCTATATTCTCTGCAAAATAGGCTGCTTGTGGAGTCGCGGTGTTAAGTGGGCTCCAGTGCAACCACAAATCTCTATCCATGGTTATTTGTGTGTCATCAAGTAAAACTCGGTATTGATACTTGGTGTCGTCAATAGAATGCCATTGTACTTGATGGCCTTTGCTGTAAATGGAATTTATAGCCAATCCTGCGTTAATTGTTGCCTTAAACGTAAGCTGGTTGGTGAGGTTGTTTTGAGGCAGCGTATCTATCATAAATGGGGTAATTTTATCAGCGTCACTGACTTCATTTGTGGGTAGAGCCCAGCCCGAGATAAAGCCGTTGTCGGTAGTTATATGGCTATGGCTATGAGAGCCTCGCTCACTTTTATTTTCACTATGTCTATGCTCCTCGTTTGCGTTGTTTGTTTCGCTGCCGCCAGCGTATGCGTGTTCAACTAACTCGGTATCGCTCAAATCCTTTGTGAGTATGCCTGGAATGTATCGAGGGGTAAGGGTAGTAGGAAGATGAAAGCTAAATTCGCCATTTTCATATGCCACTTGCTGAATATACTGAAGCGTTACCGTTATATCTTCGCCTGGCGCTATATTCGCAATGTGCTGAGTGAATAAGTTCGGGCGTTGTTGTTCAGTTAAACTGGCTTTCTTTCCTGCTTTTTTAGCTGTTTCAAAAGCTTTTTTAGCTTCTGCTTTTTGCTTGATTTTGCCTCGGATTATTCTTTTGCCGATAAGCATTTCCATGCTGTTAATCGCTGCGTTGTCATTAAGGGGGAAGGTGTAAACGGCATGCTTCCATTCATTGCTGTTATTGGTGAATTTTTGAGAATAGGTAACGTGCGCAATCATGCCATTCACCTGTAAATCTACGTCAGTTGAATGCAAAAGGGCGTGTGAAGGCTCGCCGTCCTCGCTTTGCAATATTAATTCGCCAGACTCAGCGCGACTTAGTGGGCTTATCATCAACCCAAGTAAAAAGCACAGAAAAGAGACAAGAATAAGCAGCCTATGTTTGCGCGGTTGGGCCGCACGCTGCCGGTCTCGAAACCACGGTTTATGCGTGCTCGGAGGGTTGAAGTAGTCGCGCTTAGGTGTTTTAGAAAATAGCATAGGATAAGCTCGTTATAGATGACGATGCTTATTATTAAACGCCCTGAATAGGGCGAATTATGAACAGTGATTATGGCGAACTGGTGAAGAAAGATGGCGAAAGCGCACAGAGACTGTATCTAAGGCTAGATATTATTCGCCAGCCATGGCGCGGCCCTTGGTTTTTACACTGGCGATGAGCATATAAATGCTGGTGGCAAGTAGGCAAGAAAACAAATAGCCCATCAGCCCTTGTGGGCCTGCTAAAAAGTTGTCGGCAACGAGGGGGCCGAGTACCGAACCTACGCTGTAGCTAAACAGCATGACCTGCGTTGCGCTTATTATAAAATTGGCGTCTAAATTGTCGCAGGCCAAATTTATCGCCACCGGATAAAGAGCAAATATGGCCATACCCAGCAGGAACAGGCCTGCCCCCAAAGCATAAATGTTGCTGAATGCTGCGGTAAGTGTAATTGCAGCAACACCGAACAGGCAAAACAGCGCCATGAGTAATGTGCGCCCTAAATACTTTGATAAAAACGGAATTAAAGGTTGGACAGCCATCGCACCCAAAATGATAAGCGCCATTAAACTTCCCAAATCGTCATGAGCGATACCTCGGCTCGACAGCTCAAGGGGCATAAGACCGTAGATCGCACCAAGGGTTAAACCCGACACTATACAGCCTATAATTGCAGCATGATTTAGTTTTGATATTTGTTTAAACGTCAGAGAGGTACTCTGTGTTGTTTCAGGCTGTTCGCTCTTGGCAAACAAAAGTACGCCAATGGCTAAAATCAACATAGTAAAAATGGTCGCAAAGGGTAGCGTGCCGCTTACGCCGATAGCGCCGATACCTAATTGCCCTAGAGAACTTCCGCCGTACAATGCCCCCATATAGAGGCCTAAACGTTTTGCTCTGTCGCCCTCATCTCCATGTAGGAGCCACGACTCGACAATAACAAATACACCTGCTACCGCTATCCCTGCCACTAATCGAGCAACAAGCCATACCGTGGCGTGAGCAAATAAAGGCATTATTGCAACAGTCAGTACCAATACACCTAAACACAGTGCAAACCCGTGCTTGTAACCAATACGGGTAACAAGCGGCTCTATACTTAACGCGCCCACGAGTAAACCTGCATAAAAGCTACTGGCCAGCCAACTTGCAATAGTGGTGTCTAGGCCATAGTGGCTAAGCATGAGGGGTATTAGGCTCATTAAGTAGCCAGACGCAACCGCGTAAAATCCGAGCGCGATAACGGGAACAGAAACGCGCGCTTTGGCCGGTGTAATAAGGTGATTGTCCAAGGTACTGCCTTACATCAAAAGAAAGAGAAGATAATTTCGCGGCGCGAATATGAGGTAATTTTTGATGCAGGTAAAATGAAAAGAAATGCTCGTAAAGATGCTAAAAATTAATTGTGAAAACGGTGCTGACCCTTGGTGTCAGCACCACAAGATAGATTGCGCAATTACTTTATGTCATTTGGCGTATGATCGGCCACGAAAGCGTTTCTTTCACCCATGGGTTTTTCTTCACCTTTTGTACTGTCGGCCGTGGTTTGAAGCTCTATAGACGAGTTTACTTCCGCTCCAATAAGAATGATATATGCCGTTAAGTACAGCCACATAAGCAAAATAATAATGCCCCCTACAGAACCGTAGGTTTTATTGTAGTTTCCAAATTCATTGAGATATACCGAAAAACCGTACGATGCTAACACCCACAATATTGTGGCAAATATCGAGCCTGGCGTGACCCAGCGCCATTGGGCTTCTCTTCTATGCGGGGCGTAGCGATAGAGTGCCGACAGCGCAATATTAAATAACGCTAACATTACCGGCCACGTCACCCACATGGCTTGCTCGGTACTTATTGCGTTAGACGTCATCCAGTTTATTGCTTCGGGTAAAATAGTAATGCAGGCAAGGGCTACAATGACGGTCAGGATCATAAATATGGTGCAAGTGATGCGTGCCAAAATACCCTTTAAAAAACTTCTACCTTCCGCTTCGCTATAGGTAATATTGCACGCCTTGATAAGTGCATTTGCACCTTTGCTGCTGCTCCATAAAGACAAAGAAAGCGTAAATAAGAAACCCCATCCTAATGCCGAGTTCGACTTTTCAGTTAAATTGGTAAGCTGCTCTTCAATGATATATCGGCTTTCATTGGGTACGACGTTAACAAGAAGTGCCATGTGATTTTGCAGTTCAGAAGGAGAAACCATAAGCCCGTATAGTGCGATAATCGAACCTAATAGCGGAAAAATGGCAAGCAAACAGTAAAAAGCTACGCCAGCTGCGATAAGAGGAATATTGTCTTTTTGAAGGCTCGTGAAAATACGTTTTAAGATACTCCACCAATGTTTAAGAGAAATCTCAAAAGCTGACTTTGCGTGGTCTAATCGTTCCGTGTTCATATTTCCTCGGTTTTTCTTACGCAGCTTACTGCTTATAAGTAATTATCTATGCGAACTGGTATTAATACACAAAATGTGAGAACTCGGCTTAAAAAGATTATTAGAGCAGCGCTCTTTATATAGTGCTTTCACTTGTTACAACGTGTGGCGAAAAGCGGTGCTTCTTAGACGTGTTGATCTCTATTAGATAACAGGCATCTACTCTGTAAATCATTCATAACCCCTGCATTTCTGCGTAACAGTAAGTTAGGTTTTCGTTATTTAACTCTTTTAAATATTCAATTAAAACAGTTGGCTAGACTTTTTTCTTGTTGGTGGTTTGCTAATTGCAGCGACAAATAATATGTAGCAAATCGTTCCAAACTTTTAATTAGATTTTCATTTAGGGTTTGAAGTGTCTGATTTGCCGTTCTGAGTTCAGTTTTGAAAAGGAGTAAATCAATGAGCAATACCTATAATCTTAAAGGTAAAAAGGTCGCTATTCTTGCAACTAACGGTTTTGAGCAAAGTGAGCTTATTCAGCCTAGAGACATGTTGACTGAGCAAGGCGCTCAGGTCGACATTTTATCCATTGATGACCAGTCTACGATAAAAGCGTGGGACGAAGATAATTGGGGAAAGGACGTCGAGGTTGATGTTCAAGTTACATCAGCGAACTTGCAAGACTACGATGCTCTTGTGTTACCGGGCGGGCAAATAAATCCCGATGTACTGCGTACGAACAAGGATGCTGTGACGTTAATTAAGCAAGCGAATGACACTTCAAACATTAAGGCGATAGGGGCAATCTGCCATGGGCCATGGATGCTGGTGGAATCAGGCTTAGCGAAAGGCGCTAAATTAACATCTTTCCCAAGTATTCAAACCGACTTAAAAAACGCTGGTGCCACATGGGTTGATGAGCAAGTGGTAGTTCACGAAAAATTGGTGACTAGCAGAAACCCAAACGACATCCCCGCTTTTGTTAACAAGATTAGCGAAATGCTCACCCAGTAGCGTTTGAAAGACTGCAGTAGTTATTAATCAAGCAAATTAACGATAAATCGACGTTAGCGAACTGTTTTGAATTAACTCTAGGTGGGAAAGGCAATAAGCGATGGTATTCGTAACACTGCCATCTAGGGTTCGTTACTGTTGCTAAGTAAGTTAGGAGGATTTATGTCGAACGAAAAAACTAATGACAAAGTTATCGCTATTACCGGAGCATCTAGTGGTATTGGTGAAGAAACCGCGAGGCAACTTGTGGGCAAAGGCTTTAAGGTTGCGCTGTTGGCGCGAAGCGAAGATAAGCTAAAAGCACTCGTAGATGAGCTTGGCGAAGACAACGCATATGCCGTTAAAGCCGATGTGAGCAATTTTGACGAAGTGGAAAAGGCATTTAAAGATGTTAACGAACACTTTGACCGCATTGATGGTATTTTCGCAAATGCTGGACGCGGGGCAAAAGCCGCAGGTATTGAAAAGGGTGAGGTAGAAGATTGGGACGGCATGTTAGGCGCTAACGTTAATGGCCTGCTTTACACTGCAAAAGCTGGCCTTCCCTATCTTCGCGACACCAAAGGCCACTTTATTATTACAAGTTCTGTAGCCGGACGTATAGCACTAAAAGGTTCTGTGTATGGTGCAAGTAAATGGTTCGCCTATGGCTTTGGGCAGAATTTAGCTGAAGAAATGAGAGAGTGGGGCGGGCGATGCACAACAATATGTCCTGGCATGGTCAATACGCCATTTTTCGACGAGCCGAAAGAAGATAAATTGCAGCCAGCAGATATTGCGAAATCGGTACTGTTTGCACTAAGCGCTGAAGATTCGGCATGTGTGCGTGAAGTCTATGTAATGCCTGCCAACTAGTCAGGTTTTTTACGCAAACGAAAAAATTGAAAAAAAAGGAGGGGCTGGGATAGAAACCGCCCCTTTTTTGTCTTTTGTTTACCGAATATTATAATTGACCATATCGTTATTCCTTTCAGTTGTCTTTCCTGCGCCTTCCCTATTAATTTCATGAAGCTATGTAAATTAGCCAAATAAAGTATTTTTCTCGCTGTATTGCTCCTAATCTGATTGTGTCTAATAAAGCGTCACAAAAATCACACAGGCCATTGCCGACAAAACAGCGTTAAAGTCTCAGAGCCTTGTTATGAATGGTTTAAAGCACTAAGCCTTGTTGGCGCTACAACAATAACAGGAGAGTAGAATGTCTAATGAGTTTGCGGGTAAAACCGCCATCATTTCAGGTGCCGCAGGTGGAATTGGTTTTGCGCTGGCTGAAGCATTGGCAAAACAGGGCATGAATATCGTCATGGGTGATATTGATAATATGGCGCTAACGGAATCTGGTGGCGCGTTGCGAGAGCAAGGTTTTGATGTTCTGACTTGCGCTCTCGATGTTACCAACTATTCCCAATGGGAAGATATTGTTGCTAGTGCAAAAGAGAAGTTTGGCAAAGTGCACATGGTGGTTAATAACGCCGGCGTGGGAGGCTCACCAGGTAAAGTAGAAGATGCTGAGCATGAAACGTGGCGTTGGGTTATGGATGTCAACGTGATGGGCGTACTTTACGGTGCGCAGGCATGTGTACCTGCTATAAAAGAGCACGGTGAAGGAGGCTGGGTGTTAAATGTAGCGTCTATGGCTGGGATGATGGGCATGCCATATGCCGGTGCGTATTGCGCGTCGAAAGCCGCAGTAGTTTCGATGACCGAAAGTTGGGTGGCTGAGCTAAAACCCTTTGGTATTCATACCTCTGTGTTGTGCCCTGCATTTGTGAAAACCCGTATTCATGAGTCGTACAGAAATAGACAGCAAAAGTATGCTGTGGCGGCTGACAAGCGCATCGATAAAGAAAAACTTAAAGCTGGAGCACAAGCTGCCACTAAGGCCGTTGAGTCCGGTATCCCGGCAACCATGCTTGCTGAACGGGTAGTTGAGGCCCTTCAGTCTGAGCAAACTTATATTTACACTCACCCAAATTATCGTAAGGTCACGAGTGGGCGATTTAAGGCGATTGATAGCGCATTTGAGGATGCAGAACAAAGCGCAGTGGTAGGTCATCTAATCAATGATGAGATTGTCACGTTTTAACACCTAACAACAACTCAGTGGGATTTGACTGAGAACAGTAAAAGTTAAACTTCATAAATTGTCGCCATCTTTTATTGTCGGTGAAAGGTGGTGACGTCCGCCTATCACATCTCTTAGTTTTTAACTTTTGTAATGGGCAGTTGGTCGTGTGCTACATTGTAACTTTAAGCATTTATTAGTAATGCTATACAGTGGTAATACTACAAATTCACAACGGGCTTTGCCCGAATAAACACACTGGACAATAATAATGAGAAAGCTTCTAAGAGCGGCAGTTGCTGTATCAGTTGCACTTGCGTGCACTCCCACCTACGCAGATAAAAACGACAAAAATGAAATCTTCAACAGTTCAACGTTTAAAGCTATGGAGCTTAGAAACATTGGGCCTGCTTATATGTCTGGGCGTATCGCTGATATCGCTATTGATCAGAATAATCCCTCTACATGGTACACCGCGGTTGGCTCGGGTGGGGTTTGGAAAACCACCAACGCTGGTACAACCTGGGAGCCTATCTTCGATGACCAACCCGTTTATTCAATGGGCGATGTCACCATAGCGCCAAGTAACTCGAATATTATTTGGGTGGGCACCGGTGAAAATAATGGTGGTAGACACATCAGTTTCGGCGACGGTGTTTATAAGTCATTAGATGGCGGTCAAACATGGAAAAATATGGGGCTGTCGAAGTCAGAACACGTTTCAGACATTATTATCCATCCAACCAACCCTGATATTGTTTGGGTATCTGCGCAAGGTCCGTTGTGGAGCGGTGGCGGCGAACGCGGCTTATATAAAACGACTGATGGTGGTGAAACCTGGAAGCAAGTACTTAAGCCCGCTGATGAGTGGACTGGGGTAACGTCTCTTCTAATTGACCCGCGCAACCCGGATAAACTTTATGCGGCTACCTGGGCTCGCCAACGCTCAATTGGCGCCTATGTCGGCACCAATGAAGGGGCAGGTATTCATACGTCAAACGATGGTGGCGAAACCTGGACAGAGCTTAAAACCGGCTTGCCACAAGGCAATATGGGTAAAATTGGTATGGCCATATCGCCCATGAACCCAGATGTTATTTATGCCACTATTGAAACGGACAACCGCGGCGGTGGTTTTTATCGTTCGGCGGATCAAGGCGCTAGCTGGACTAAAATGTCTGACGAAGTGGGCGGCGGAACCGGCCCTCATTACTATCAAGAAATTTTTGCAGATCAACATCAGTTTGACCGTGTCTATATCGCCAGTAACTACAGTAAAGTGTCGGACGATGGCGGAAAAACTTGGACGCCGATTAATACTAAACGCAAACACGTAGACGACCACGCCATGTCGTTTCATCCCACTGATCCAGACTTTGTTTTAATGGGGTCTGACGGTGGCATTTATATGTCACACGACAGAATGGCGAACTGGCGCTTCATGGCCAACTTACCACTAACGCAATTCTACAAGGTAGCGCCTGACGACTCGAAACCTTTTTATAAGATTTACGCGGGTGCACAGGATAACTCTACCCAGGGCGGCCCGTCGCGTACTCGACGAGAAGAGGGTATTAAGAACAAAGATTGGTTTTTAACCCTTGGTGGTGACGGACATGGCCCTGCTACAGAGCCAGGCAACCCAGATATTATGTACTCTCAGTGGCAGCAGGGTAATTTAACCCGTATTGATATGAAAACCCGAGAAGGGGTTTATATTAAACCGCAGCCTCTTCCTGGCGATCCAGCGGAGCGTTATAACTGGGACGCGCCGATCAATGTGTCAGCGCACGACCCGGCACGTATTTACTTTGCTTCACAGCGCGTATGGCGAAGCGACGATCGCGGCGACAGCTGGACCCCTGTATCTGGTGACCTCACAAAAAATGGCAATAGAATGCACTCGCCACTGATGGGACGTACCTGGTCGGTAGAAGCGGGATGGGATTTGTATGCCATGACCGAGTTCCACACCATTGCAAACTTCGCCGAAAGCCCAGTGGATGAGAACATTTTATGGGCAGGGACTGACGACGGCATTATTCAGGTCACCACCAACGGCGGTAAGTCTTGGAAGAAGATTGAACTAGACGACATCAAAGGCATTCCAGCTAACTCATACGTCAATGATATCCGCGCTGACTTGTTCGACCCTAATACCGTCTATGTGGCGCTTGATAACCACAAATATGGCGACTACAAGCCGTATTTAATTAAATCGACAAACTTGGGTAAAAGCTGGACTTCGCTGGCTGAAGATTTACCTGAAAAGCATCTGGTTTGGCGTATTGTGCAAGATCATGTAAACAAAGACTTGCTGTTTATTGGTACTGAATTTGGTGTGTTCTTCTCGGTAGACGGTGGTAAAGATTGGGTAGAATTAGATGGCGGCATGCCAACCATTTCAACCCGTGACGTAAAAATTCAGCGCCGAGAAAACGACTTGGTAGCTGGAACCTTTGGTCGAGGTATTTACATACTTGACGATTATGCTCCACTTCGTTCATTAACTGAAAAATCGATGCAGCAAGACGCCATTTTATTTGGGCCGAGCCGCCCGGTTAAGTGGTTCCAGCTAGATGATAATCACACCGACTCTGATGGCGACGACCGCTTTGTTGCCAAAAACCCCGAGCACGGTGCAACTTTTACCTATTATCTGAAAGACAGCTTGCTCACGGCAAAAGAAAAACGCCAAGAAGCAGAGAAGAAGTTAATAGAAGATAAGAAGTACCCTAAATATCCAAGTTGGGAAGCGGTTGAAGCTGAAAGCCAAGAGGCTGCACCTGCTGTCTACGTTGAGGTTCGCGATAGCGAAGGTGACGTAGTTAAACGCGTTGAAGGCAAGACAAAGAAAGGCCTGCATCGTTTAACATGGGACATGAAGTTTTCATCGACTAACCCCCTTACCGACAAAGACAGTAAGGACAGGGGATTAATGGCATTGCCTGGTCAGTACACTGCTACCCTGTTTAAACGCGTAGGTGCGAAGGTGACGCCACTTTCTGAGCCAGTGTCGTTTGAATTAACGCCTATATATGAGGGAGCGCTTAAAGGTGCAACCCAAAGTGAAATTGAGTCTTATGGTAAAGCGGTAAGCGACGCGCAAAAACGTGCTATTTCGTCAACTACGGTACTTAAAACGCTGACAGATACAATGGCGCTGCTGCGCACGGCCATTGAACGTACGCCTAATGACGTAAGCAATCTTGAGTCTCAGTATGCGGCAATCCAAGACGAGCTAAACGCCTTGAATAAGGTGTTCTTCGGTCTTAAGTCTCGCGACAAAATGGGTATCAAGCCGGCAAACGTGATGAGCCGGCTAGGCTATGCACGTTCTGCACTGGGTTCATCATATGGCCCTACAGCACAGCATAAAGACCAGCTTGGTTACGCCAACGATAGCCTGAACGATGCGGTAACACGAATTAGCGCGCTTCAAAGCCGCTCGGTGCCAGCCTTACAGCAAGCTGTTGTCGACGCCGGTGGCCCGTGGACGCCGGGCTTACCCGTTGTATCTCAATAGCTGATTCGCCGTCAGGGCATAGTTTCTATGCCCTTTAGAGAAGCGCGTTCTCTTTTTTATGCCGATTTATAAAGCTGAAAAGGAAACAAGCGCTTCTCATTATTTTAAATGACATGCGGTAGTTCTTTGTCTGCCGCATGATTTTACTTTTTCTTTTTGCTACTTGATGAGAGTGCTTTTGTTTTTCTCAACGTTTTTTTCGTTATTCTTTACAGGGCTTACTATCCACGCGTTTAAATTTTCTACATCTTACAGTTCGCCGTTGTCATCTTACTTTTTTGGTTTAGGCTTTATTTTGCTTATCGCCTCACCTCTAGGCTACGCGCAAAGTAATGAACCTCAGACGCTAGAGCGCTATACCGTTACAGCTGTGCGACCGTATTATGACGAAACGCTGTCAAACATTTTTCCGCAGTACGAGTTCGATAAACGTAGTCTAGTAACACCACTGCATACCAATGACGTCTTATTGCAATCTCCATCCATCTCTTTAAATGGCCAGGGCGGGCAAATACAAAGTATCAGTATTCGCGGTTATTCTCGCTGGCGTATACAAACTCTGTTAGATGGTGTACCAATTGTGAGTGACAGACGGGCGGGCTCAAGCATAGGTTTTATTCCTCCAAGTTTTGTCTCTTCTGTTTCTGTTTTACCCGGCGCTGCCTCTACTTATTTTGGCTCGGGTGCATTAGGCGGTGCGGTGAACCTGCATATGGATGCTCCTCAACATTCCTATGTACAAGGTGGTTATAGTAGTAACCAACAAATGAAGACGGTGAGTTATGCAGGTAATGTTGAGAACACCGATTGGAATATTGCCCATCGCAATGCAAATAATGGCAGTGATGGTAAGGAAAATTCATTATTCGATCAGTTCGAGCAAACCGCATTTTATCTACGCCACAGTCCTTCAAGTGGAATAGTCAAAGAAGCGTGGACGCTTTATTCTGATAACAACGATATTGGAAAGTCGAGCAGTGATTATCCAGAAAACAGGATAACAGCCTACCCAGATAACCGTCACTGGTTGGGTAAACTCGCATTTGCAGGCGGCGATTTTTCAGGCAACGTATGGTGGCATCAGTCACGCTTAGAAACTTCAGTATTGCGCCCCTCAAGCAGAATTAATAACAGCGAAAATAACGCATTCGATTATGGCTTTGATGTAAAAAGTGATATGGCATGGCAGCGCTGGTTGGTAAACTTTCAACTCCAAGTTTCTGGCCGTGAAGGCGTGGTGGCTGACGAAAGGGAGTTTGGTCTTACCGCCCTTCCATTTGCGTTTAATGGGGGCTCGCCAATAGCCAAGCTAGCCTATGAGGTTCGAACACTGGATGCCAGCGAAATAAACATAGCAGGTATTTTCGATGCATCGCGACAGTACACAAAGACCTCGTTTGCAGTAGGCTCAAGGATAGACTGGCAGCGCCAGTCGGATGATGCGGGTGTAAAAAGCAGCGTAACTGCAAAAAATATAAGTGCCTATGCGGGCGCTAACTATCAGTTGTCGGCTTACTGGAACGCAAGCTTGTACTTCTCTAGTGCATTTAGAAATCCAACGCTTACGGAGCGTTTTTTCGCAGGGGAAACACCTCGCGGTACTGTACTAGGAAATATGTCGCTGGATACAGAACAAGCGCTTAATACGCAAGCTACGCTGGCCTATCGTAGCGAACAACTTCAGGGTTCGGTGGAGCTTTTTTATCAGCAAATTGATAACTACATTGAACGCCTCACGGTTTCTGAAGAGATTCTTCAATACGTGAACCTTGATACTGCTACGATCAAAGGGGCGAGCTATCAGCTTAACTGGCAATCGAAAGATGCAAGGTTTGACGCAAGGATAAGTGGTGCATGGATAGCGGGCGAAGATAACCTAGGGAACACGGTTGCCGATATTCCTCCCCATAATCAGCGAGTCGATATTGGCCTAAATTGGAGCGATGTGCGCTTTTTTACAGTGCTAGCTTATCGTGCAAGTAAAACAGATGTAGCAAACGGAGAACGGGCGCTTGATAGCGTATTTACAGTAGATTTTGGCGCCCATTGGCAAGTGAGTGAGCGCGTACAACTTCAAGCCAGTTGGACCAATCTCACGAACCAGCAATATTTTACCAGTGCAGATGACAGAGCAGCGTTTGCACAAGGCGATAGCCTTCAGCTAGCCATAACCTATTTGCTATAGATTACTGAGCGTTCGTCTGTGTTTCTTTTTGCGGTATTTGCTTTTCAACGTGGTGATTAGCATCACAAGCCCAGTTATCCAAAGTACAAAAAGTAAAATGGCCGCTGGCAAGAAGAGCCAGAGCTTTGCGCCTTCAAAAAACCAACTTCCATCGTGAATAGCTTCAATGGTGTCTGTTCGTCTGTACGCCACTTGAAGCACTGCACCGGTCTGAGCATCAAGCTGTACTTCCCAATGGTTTTTACCTCGGACCTTTATGATGCCCTTATCGGGACGCACGTCTAGCCGGTCAATGTCTTCCCATGTTTTTAAGTTTGCCTCGGAGACTTGCTGCACTGAGGTTAGTAGGGTTTCAAACGAGATAGTCGGAATGCCACGATCTGCGTGCTGCGCTTTTTGCGTAGGTGGCTGGATCCAGTCAAATTCCTTTTTAACCTGAAGTAAAAGGCCACTCGCGATAACAATGATAACGGGGATAAATATAACAAGCGAGAGCCACAAATGAATACTGCGACTGTATTTACGACCGTATTTGCGAAAGGAACCCGACATCAACCAACACTTAAAACAAAGAGTGAAAACACACACAACTATACGGGAAACGGCGCTGTCAGTAAAAACACTCCAGCGCTAGGTTTGCGCATTTAAACGGATAACAGAGCAGGTTATGCGAAGGTTCAGCATGGCTTTCACAATGATTCAACTAGCCGTTATAGCCCGAATGATGCAGAGTTAGCTTGGCAACGTACGATAGCCTTCTTTAAGCAGCATTTGGCTTAGCTACTGTTTAATAGTTCATAAAAAAGCGGCCCGCTAAGGCCGCTTTGATATTACTGCTTTCGGCATTTCTTGCTAAAACGCCTACAAATTTCAAAACGCCAATGGCTATCCGCTTATAATTTTGTCCATGGTAATAGGAAAGTCTCGCACCCTTACTTTTGTTGCATCGAATATTGCGTTAGCGATGGCAGCGCCTGCACCGGTTATGCCTAGCTCTCCAATACCTTTTGCCCCTACAGGTGATGCGGCGTAATCCGGCTCCTCAAGAAAATCTAAGTTCACCTCAGCAACATCTCGATTCACAGCAATGTGATATTCACCAAAATCTGGGTTAACGAAGCTAGCACTATCTTCATGGTGATGAATACCTTCAGTGAGGGCGTAGCCTGCTCCCCACACCATACCGCCTTTAATTTGAGAAGAGGCTGTTTTGATGTTTAAAATTTGCCCTGCGCTAAACATGCCGTATTGACGAAGAAGCCTTACTTCGCCGGTATAGGTGTCTACTTCTACCTCGGCAAAGTGCGCGCCACATGAGTATTGCTCATCGTCGCTAGTATCATCCTCAGACACTTTACCTGTCGCCGAAATTGGAAATGTATTCGTAGGAATATAATCTGTGATAAGAAATGGTGTTGCCGAATCTTCTGCGTTGGGCTTTGCTGCCTTAATCTTACCTTCTTCCACAAAAAGTTTGGCGTTAGATAACTCGGCCGGGAGTTGGCTTTGTATTGAGTCAATAAGGGCCTCACAGGCTCTTTTAACCGCAGAACCTGTACTTGCTGCACCAAAAGAACCGCCCGAACCGCAAGAGGCCGGATAACGGCTATCGCCAAGTTGCACGGTTACATTGTTTACCGATGTTTGTAGCGCATCGGCGGCAATCTGCGCAAGGATGGTATAGGTACCAGTGCCTATGTCGGTCATATCGGTGCGCACGGTCACCTTGCCTTGATCATCTATTTCAACTTGCGCTGAACTCTCGACAAATACATTCATACGCATTGCACTGGCCACACCGTGGCCAATTACTTTGCCATTGCTAGGCTGAGGCTTGTGTTGCCACTTAAACTGTTGCGCGCCCTGACGAAGACACTCACCCAGATTGTGGCTGGTAAATGGGGTTCCTTTCATCGGGTGAACTATCGGTAAATTATTTAAGCGAAAGGTAAGGGGGTCGACACCAGCTTCGTGTGCAAGCTCATCAATAGCCGATTCAAAGGCAAGGGAGCCAATAGCATCACCAGGTGAACGTGTTGAGTCAATAAGCGGTAGATCAACGTCTTTTACTCTATGCGTGCTTTCAATATATTGAGATTGATAAGTGACTCGGGCACCAGCGCCCGTTGCTTCTGCAAATTCGTAGCCTTTTGCTTTGGGCATTGCGCTTTTGTGCACAATACTTACTAACGCGCCGTCTGAATTCGCGGAAAGGGTCATTTGTTGCGTGCTATGACCTCGATGGGGCGTGTTGTAAAACACTTGGCGTCGACTCAGCACCACTTTAACGGCTTGCTTTACGTACCTTGCGCCAATGCAGGCTAAGGTTGCATCGTAATGTAAACCCAATTTGGAGCCGAATCCTCCACCAATAAAAGGGCTTTGAACCACAATATCATCTGGGTCCATTTCGAGGGTAACAGCAAGTGCTTGAACCGCAGGGGCAATTATTTGCACACTGGTAAATACTTCTAGCTTACCGTTTTTGAATTCTGCCACAGTAGCATGGGGTTCCATCGCCGCTGATATTTGAGACGGTGTGGTGTAGGTACTGTCTACCGAGGTTTTCACGTCACTATTGTCAGGCTTATTCCCGCTGGTGGCATCAGGCTCGAACCCACCGTCTAATGAATCCGGTACTTGGGTTGCGCCCTCAAAGTGTGTGAGAAGCTCAGGTGTTTGACCTTCAATGGTATAGTCAACTAAGCTTGCCGCGTAGCGAGCCTGCTCTAGCGTATCAGCAATCACCAGGGCGACTGGTGCTCCAAAATGTCGAATATACGGTTCATTCAATACCGCTCGGCTTTGAGTAAACCGGCCTTCATCTTGAGGCTTACTAAAAGGCTTCATTGGCCCCGCATTTCTATAGGTAACAACGGCGTGAACCCCTTCAGACTGTTCAGCAAGGCCAGTTTCAAGCGAGATAATTTTACCTACGGCCTTATCGCTTGCAACAATCCAGCCTACCAGTGGTTTATGTTCGCTCATTTGTTCCGCAGCGTATCTTGCCTGTCCGGTGACCTTTTGAACGCCATCAATACGATTGACCGCTGAACCCACTATCTTCGAATTAGGCGTTGTCATGTAATGCTCCTTCGTGGTGTGGGTGGTCCGATTGATGAGTAAATATTTCCATAAGCACTTTTTCTAAAGTGCGGCGCAACAGCAACGGTTTGAAGTCGTTACTACCGAATACTTTGGCGCTAGCAAGCTCAGCGTCTGCTGCTTGCGATATAACCTCGGGTGAAATTTCTGCGCCTTCTAAAACACGAATTGCTTTTTCTGGATGCCAAGGTGTAGTGCCCACGCCACCAAAGGCAAGATTCACATTGTAAGCTCTTCCGTCCTTTACTGTCAGTCCCGCTGCCACAGACACGAGTGCGAAGGCATACGATGAGCGGTCTCGAACTTTATGATAATACTGCGTTCCTCTTTCTTTCTTCTCAATACTAACGTGCGTAATGAGTTCACCGTCTTGAAGAACGTTTTCGATATGAGGTGAATCGCCGGGCGCCTGATAGAATTCTCGCAGCGCGATTTTCCGTTCAGTGCCATCTGGTAGCTGTGTGTTCACGACGGCATTTAGCGCTATCATCGCAACAGCCATATCCGAAGGGTGCGTGGCAATGCATTTGTCACTTGTTCCAAATATCGCGTGTATCCGGTTCATGCTGTTTAATGCTGTGCAACCTGAACCGGGCTCGCGTTTGTTGCACGCTTTGGTTGTATCGTAAAAGTAATAGCAGCGTGTGCGCTGAAGCAAATTTCCAGCGGTTGTTGCTTTGTTGCGCAACTGAACTGTGGCGCCACTTAAAAGCGCTTGAGACAATACTGACAACGAAGGCTCTGAATGGGCAAACTTAGCCAAGTCAGAATTGCTTACCATGGCACCAATATGGTAGTGCGCATCATCTTGGGAAATAGCGTTCGCACTTTTCCATTTAGCCAAGCTAATAAGCGTTTTAGGTGTTTCTACCTGCAGCTTCATAAGGTCGATTAAGTTTGTGCCTCCGGCTAAAAAACGTGATGTTTTTGCTGTTGGAAACGTATTTAGTGGGGTGCTGTCGTTAAAATGATGGACATCGAAGGGCTGCATTATTGTCTCTCCAGTGCAATCACGTCTGTTATAGCGTCGACAATATTGGGATAAGCGCCGCATCGGCATAGATTGCCACTCATACGCTCGCTGATGTCTTCTTTTAATGAAACTTTACTGCTATAAGACACGGCGCTCGGATCGCCATTTCTTAATTCTTGCAGCAAAGAGACGCCCGAGCAGATTTGCCCAGAAGTACAGTATCCACATTGGAAAGCATCTCTTTCAATAAACGCTTGCTGAAGAGGGTGAAGGTTATCGTTTTGTCCAATACCTTCAATAGTTGTAACTTCACAGTCTTCTAGTTGAAAAGCGAAAACTAAGCATGCATTGACGCGCTCTCCATCGACAAGAACAGTGCATGCACCACACTGGCCATGATCGCATCCTTTTTTTGTACCAAATAGAGAAAGATGTTGATGAAGAAAGTCGAGAAGCGTTGTTCGAGGGTCGTCGGGAAGACTAACATCGTTCCCGTTTAAGTTCAGTGTTGCCATGGATGTGTCCTTTTACCAATGAGCTCAATTCGGTACTCCAGTGAATTAAGCGAGAAGAAATTACCAATCGTTACGCCGCGAACATTAATTTAGTTTTAAGTTCGAACGTAATTTAATCTTTGTTTTTACCTTCAAAACGAAGAAAGCGGCGATAGATGCTTCGCGCTAAGTGGTGTAAAATAAGTACTCAAAGCATTTTGTTCTGCGCTTTATTACTGCCACATCCCTTTTTCACAATTTCACATCAGGCCTATATACATGATCCACAACGATGTTTTACGTCGCCTTCGTTACGCTTTAGCCATAAATGACACTGCCGCTATTAGTATTTTTAAACTGGTTAATTACGACATGGAGATAGGTTATTTACATGCTGTGATGAAGCGAGAGGGCGAAGAAGGGTACCTTCCGTGTCGCGATAAAATTATCTCCTTATTTCTTGACGGGCTAATAATTAAAAATCGCGGTCGACAAGAAGGACAGGATCCTCAAGAATTGGGGCCTAAAGAGCGTCTGAGCAATAATGAAGTACTGCGCAAAATTCGCATTGCAATGAGTTATAAAGATGAAGATATGATTGCCGTGCTTAAACTCGCAGACTTTAGGATGAGCAAGGGTGAGCT
Organism: Alteromonas sp. KUL150; assembly: GCF_009811475.1. Classification (NCBI taxonomy): domain Bacteria; kingdom Pseudomonadati; phylum Pseudomonadota; class Gammaproteobacteria; order Alteromonadales; family Alteromonadaceae; genus Alteromonas; species Alteromonas sp. KUL150. Next base: position 80,908 of record NZ_BLIJ01000068.1, on the reverse strand, counting down.
ATCTGCGTTTTTCAGAAAGCCTGACCACCGAAATTTCAAACCTGCCGGCGACCAAGTCGTTCGCAACCTGCTGCAGGGCATGGTGAAAAAATATCGACCTGACTCAACTGGCGCTGGTCGCAGCGCGCAAACAAGCCTTAAAAAGCCAACCACTAGTGCGCCGGGTGCTAATAAGCCTAAAGAGATCAAACCGAAAGAGATTACGCCAAAAAACGGTAAACCAAACGACAGCAAACCTCATACAAATAAACAAGGCGTTGTGGCATCACCTCCTAAAAAGGTTGAGAGCGCAGTTAGCCGAAGTGTTAACGATGAGTCTCAGAAAGGCAAAAAGCAAACCAATACATCTGTGTGGGGCGAGCTACCTGCTAAAAAGCGGTGAATAAAGTTAACCGTTAGATGATCTTCATTCTTTTATTATTTTCCACGGACTTGATGATGGTGTAGTACCCGCTTCGCAAAGCGAATTATTAAGTCGCCATTTAGACCAATTTGGCGTGCCAAACGCGTTGTTCCTCGTTAAAGGTAAGCGCCACGGCGATCCGGTATTTGATACCGACGAGTTTGTGTTGAAAGTAATTAGCTTTGCAAAAGAAGTCAAAAACGAAAATAACTAATTTCATTTCAATAGAGTAAAAGGGAAAAATTATGAGCCGACATTTCGATAAAGCCGAAGGCCTGTATGAAGAGAAAGATGCTGCTACCCAAGGCTTTGTGTTCAATCAAACTATGCTGCGCATTGCAGACCCTAAGCGCTCGCTGGACTTTTACACTCGCGTAATGGGGATGACACTCATTAAGCGGTTGGATTTTGAAGAAATGAAGTTTAGCCTTTATTTTTTGGCTGCAGGTGACGATTTTTCTGATATTTCCGACGATACCGATGAGCGTACCCAGCAAACTTTTGGTCGCCCAGCAATGCTTGAATTAACCCATAACTGGGGCGATACGCCAGAAACGGTTAGCTACCACAATGGCAATACTGAACCTAAGGGCTTTGGTCACATTGGTTTTCATGTACCCGATGCTGAATCAGCCTGCGCCAGATTCGAATCTCTAGACGTTCCTTTTCAAAAAGGCCTTAATGATGGCTCTATGAAAGGTATAGCGTTTATTAAAGACCCGGACGGCTACTGGATTGAGATTTTCGACGCATCAAAAGTTGCTGAATCTTGTGCGCCGCATTTGAAAAAGTAGCTTAGAGATTTCGAAGGTTCTCGCGTGCTGCTCGCAGAGCTTAGCTAGTCGAAAATTTCAATAAAGCATCACTAGACGAGGGTAGCCCATGGAAGTCGGCTACCCTTTTTGTTTATCAATTCGCCTCAAGGGTTAACTCTACACCGCTAAATTCAGTATGTAAGTCGTGCTGAGTATTTAATAAGAATAAACGGTTCGCTTCAACGTTAGCTTCGTTAGCTAAATAACGCTTTACTGCTTTGCTCCGCGCATCAGCCAGTTGAATTAATTCACTTTCTGAAATATCGATGCTGTTGCGTAGTTTGTTGTATCGCGCAATGCTTAATGCGCGATTTACACTATCTTCGTTGACAATTTCCTTGATGTCATCAGCACTTTTTGGGCTATCTTTATCACCTGAATTTGCGAGTTCAGGGTAAAGCTGCACCATCATGTTTTCAAATTCTTGATTAAGGTCAGGTGTAAACACCTCAACATAGTGTGATAAAAGGGCGTCGGCTAATGGGCCTTCCAGTGGAATGCGACTGCCAGTTAATAGTTCATCCTGAGAGCCAGCACTTTTGCTGAGACTTTCATTTTTTCCGCCAGCAGAAGTATTCGCGGTCATACTCTCATTGTCTGAAATAGCAGATGGTTCAATATGTCCGCTTTTTGTTAAAAGCGTGGTGTTTAGCTGACGTTGTGCCAGCGCACTTGCATCTGATACCGCATTAACCGTACCTTCGATGTTTACTCTAAGCCCAGGGCGTTTTTTTAAGGCCTCAGCTAGAGTGTTAAGCTTTTCCTTAGCTTGGGCATCTAGCTTGTGTTCCCCAAACGTAAATGCAACACTGTCAAGCTCATCGTCACTGCCAACCAGATTTGCTAGTAGCGAAAACGGTGCGGTTACAGCCTTGGTAATAATATTGCCTATAGCATTGAGGATAATAGAACCAAAGCTAAAATCTGGGCTGTCTACGTTTCCAGATACATCTAAACCTAAATCTATAACGCCGTTACTATCTTCTAAAAGCGCGATAGCGAGCCCAAGTGGCAAACTTAGCGCTTGGTCAGAATTAGATTTTTTGCCTAGGGTTAGCTGGTCGATAACTACTTGATTCTTACCTTCCAGTGCTTTCCCGTTAAGCTTGTATTGCACGGCTAATGACAACAAGCCTTTGTCAATGTAATAGCCCATGTAAGTGCCAGAATAGGGGTTAACAGAAGTAAGTTCAGCGCCTTTTACTGAGAAGTTTAAATCTAGGTCTAGGTCACTTTTTAACGGGTGAATGGTACCCGCTAGTTTTACTGGTGCGTAGTTATCTATTTTTCCAGTGATATCCACATTAGCTGGCGTGTCTGAGCGGGAGTCGATGCCCGATACTTTCCCATTTAGGCTTTCTATGGCCGACGCGAATTTTGGTGTTAGTGAGTGGTCAGCAAAATAGGCTTTACCGTTCTCAATTGATATTGCATTAACGGCAATAGCGAGCTTTTCTGCGTTTGAAGGCACTTCTTCACTAGGTGCGGGTGCTCGTAAATTTGTTGAGTGTACGTCGGCAGGTTTTCTATCAGTGTTATTACCTTTAGGCTTTTTTGCATTGCTGCTGTCTTTCGAAGTAACAACTAGCTTGCTCACATTGGTCTGCTTAGCCTCATCGATAATGAGTCGAGCGAAGGGGGACTGTAACTGAATATTGTCTACGCTTAGCTGGTTTAAAGCGTGGTTAAAATTGATATCGTCCACCATTAACGACTGCCATTGCAACAACGGCTCTTTCGCATCATCCAGAATGCTTAAGTCGGTCACCTTCGTACTAGCCTTAACGTTTAATGTATCAGTTCCCTCATCACCCATTACAGCGTCAAATTCAACATTCAGATTAAGTAGTCCTTTTTCAAGGGTGACATTGGCGTAGGGGAAAACATATTGTTGGAATTGATTAAGCACAAGTTGCTCAATGTCAGCTTTGCCTGTCACCGCTTGTTCTGCAATAACTAGGCTTCCGCTACTTGTTATAGTGCCTTTTGACGTATTGCTAAAGGACTGGGTATCGGCAGAAACTTCCAGGCTTGTGGTATAAGAAATGGGCTTAGAGTAGTCAGTGGTGATTTCACCGCTTTCAATATTGAAGTGACTAACTCTGTAATAGGTGCCATCACTTACACTTCGTTCTAGCATATCAATGGTGCCGTTATTGAACGCGAACTTTTGTAACGCAACCTGCCACGTGGACTCTTTGGTCAACGCCGTAGAGCTATTGTTAGTTTGTGTTTTTGTATGCATTCCCTCGCCTGTTGGTGCAGGTAAGACGGTCTCTGCATGAATGCTGTTGTTTGCCTCAGGTGATTCACTTACACCTACTTGCTCAGCACTTTCTCCCTCTATTTGAGACCCAGAAGGGACATCGGTGTTTGTATTGGTGCTCGTTTGCGATGTAGAGGAAGCGAGGCCTTTAGGTGAAAACAGGCGTTGTAGATCTAGCCCGGTTTCATTAAATAAACCAGACACCCTTATATCGTTCAGCGAAACTTCAGCAATATTTACTTGCTGCTCTGCACCGTTGACGCTTATGTCGTGAATAGCAAATGCAGGTATGGCGAGGATCTCTTTCGAGGTACTAGCGCTATCTGGCGCACTCGATGATGTGGTTGCATTAAACACCAAGTCGTTGACGGCAAATTCACCCCGTTCTAGTAAAAACTGAAACGCATCTCCCTCTTCAAAGGCTTTTGCCTGAAGGCTTAGACTAACCCTACCGTCTACCAGTGTCGCTTCTATCAAATGTTTTGATAGCGACCAAAGCGGTGTAAGCGCTACGTCACTTATTGCAACGTCGGTGGTAACTTTAAACGGAGATAGTTGGAACTCACCCTTGATGGAAATTTTGCCTCTATCGGTGGTGAGCAAATCAAACTGATATTGATTAAACGCGGCTTGGCTTTTGTCTCGCGAGTTGTTTTTCTCGGTATTTGCGTTTTTACCCGAAGAAGCTGTGCTTACATCCTGCTCGTTGATGTCGATTGATCCGCTATCGTTAACGCTGATCACAGCATGCGTATCTAGGTCTTGCAGTGCCACGTTCAATTCTGGGTAATCCAGCAAGGTATCGGTAACTTTGTCTTCTAAAACAATATGTCCGTCGCTTAGTAAAAACTGACCTAGTGTTATTCGAGGGACCTGTCGTTGAGATACGTCTTCCTTATCATTTTTATCTTGCGTACTGCGCTTCTCAAGGTGAGCAAGGATGTCAGAAAAGTTGAACGTCTGCGTGTCTTTATCGGTACTTAAACGTGCTACTTTTGCGTATGGCGCATTGATGCTTAATGACTCAATCGCAGGTGTGAGAGTAAACAGTGTTTTCCAAAAGCCAATATCTAGCGAAATACTATTTACACTAAAAAAACGATTGTTTACCGCTGTATTATTGGTATCACTTTCATTGCTCTTTTTACTCTCCTTGTTACTAATACTGGGCGCTGATGGCTTAGATTCTGGATAGACGACAAAGTCAGTAATGTCTAATTTCAACAGAAAGGGGTTTATAGCAATATCTTCTACAGCAGCACTTCGCCCTGTATTTTCTTTTACTAGATAAGGTAACTTTGCCTCTAACACCGCAGGAGCCACTACACCTAAAAAAAGGGCATAGGTAAGATAGAAAAGGACAAGGTAGGTAGAAACTCGAAACCACTTTGGTTTCGCTGAAAACCAAGATATTGCGTTTTGCATAGACGATTAGGCTGCGTAATTGAGTATGAAAAGATGAGCAAAGTCGCTATTAGCAAAAGTACAACCTTGCAAAAAATTTAGAGCGTATTGATTTATGCCACACAGCACATCTCAATACGCTTTCAACAGATTACAGAGCCGTTAGCAAATTATCTAGGCCAGATTTAAAGAGCGCTTGTGTTTCTTCATCGGCATTTACATTTAAGTATGAGCTGATTTGCGTGGCAAAACTGGCAATCATATCCGTTGATAGGCCTAGCGCCTCAAACTGTTGCTTCAAATCATTTACAGATTTAAGTGTAGAGCTATATTCAGATGCCTTATTAAGTAAGCCTGATAATGACGAGCTAGAACTTGCTGCCGTATCGCTGCTAAGTGAAGGCACGTTCTCAAGAAGCCCATCAATACCAGGAATACTGTTCGCCAGCTGCGCGTAGTCACCACTAGAAAGGTTACTTTGAACATAGTTCATGATAGATGCAATACCGCCTTCTGATTGCGTTTCAGATACATTTAGAGTGTTAGAGACTGTGTCTACTAGGCTGGATAAGTCGATAGCAGACGCAGCACTTGTCGCCATTTCAGTCAGGCTACTAGAAGTAACAGTCGAGTCAGCTTTCTTGTCGCCTAAAAGACCTTTGAGCTGCTCGATGTTGGCATTTGCGTTTGGTGTAACAAACGCAAGGGCAAGAATTGCGGGAGCTAGAGTGAAGCGGTTCATAATAAATTTCCTTGTTGTACACCGAGGGAGTAAAAGCCCCTCTTAGCGCAATGTGATGGCCGATAATTAGCTATCGATTATCTAAGCCGTCCATAAATTAGAATAAAGAAGATAAATGAGTACTCGTATTCTACCGTAGTGCAGAGGTATTTTCTTTAGATGAAATGTAAAGGCACTTTACGCTTTCACTAAACCTCGCATAGCTAGAAAGTAGTGATACTAAAATAAGTGTAAATCAGACAGCAATTAAGTTAATTAGACAAAACACTAAAAGGAGCGGTGCGCTCCTTTTAGTATTCTGACAAGTCTCGTGCTTACTTGCTTTGTTTGGGTGGAATAATTATGCGCTCTGCGTCTGGGAGGGCATTCTTCTCAATACTCGCGGTATCAAGGCTGGCGCTAAGTTGGTAGTCTAACTGAACGAGAAGCCCCGTTTGCCTTACTCCTTTTCCGCCCTGAATACGCGGTTTGTATTCCCATTGTTTGAGGGCAACTTTAGCGCTCTCATCAAATACACCTGCTGGCTTCGATTTGACCACGTTTATGTTATCGGTCGCGCCGGTTTCAGTGATATCGAAAGAAAGCACAACCAAGCCTTCTACATTGTTTTGTGCCGCTTTTTCCGGGTAAGCGGGTGGAACACGTTTTACAGGTGACGCCATGTTAATGTTATTTTCAGCTTTAGCTGACGGTACAGGTGAATTTGCCAATGCTGTATTTACAGTCAGTAGCGCGGCAATGGAAAGCATCCCTGCTGCCAGTACTTTACTGCTCTGAATAGGTTGTTTGATGGCGTTTAATCGTTTGATCATAGTCCTTTTTTCTCCAAAGGTTGGGTATAGCCCCATAGTACGGTGCAGGGCGTTTGAACAATGCTCAGCACACTGCACAAGTGCTTTTGCATAGGTGAGTTTTTCTTTGTCTGTTTTGTGTTTCAGTACCGCGTTATCGCATGCCAGCTCTTGATTTATTCTGAAGGATTTCAGTGCTAGCCAAACGAGGGGATTAAACCAAAATAGAATGGCGAGAATAAGCGCTAAGGTATTCCAAAGATGGTCATAGTGTTTGCGATGTACGTTTTCATGTTCTAACACCAAGGCTTGTTGCTTTACTGAAAACGTGCTTTTAAATGAGAAGGGGATAAGTACTTTGGGTTTGATAAAACCAAACAACATGGGCATGGGCGCTTTGCTAGAATAGTACGCATTGGTGTGTAATGCGTGGCGCTTTGAAATAGAAGTCCACGTTGCGATGTGATGGACCAACACATAGGTAGTAATAATGGTCACACCTATCGCCCAAAGAGTAAACCAGGTTGCAAAGTTGTCAGCGCCAAGCGTGGGCTTTACACCAACCACATATCGAGTGAAGGCACTCGATGGAATACTCACTAACGACATGGGAAGGTTGTTAACAATCAAGCACGCAGGCACTAACGCCCACAATTTATATGAAAGAGAAACGCCAATCTTATTAGTAAAAAAGTGCTCGCATATAATCAGTAAGCCAAGCGCTAGCGATAAAACGCCTTGTTGAGCAATGAGCCAATCAATCATTTTTCTGTTCCCATTCCTTTATAAGGGCTTTCAGTTCACTCACATCTTGTTTAGAAAGCGCGTTTTGATTGGCAAAACCGGCAACCATAGGGGCGATTTTGCCCTTAAATAAGCGACTAACAAAGTTTGTCGTTTCTTTCCTTGTATAATCCTCGCGCGCAATGAGCGGGTAATAGAGATATTGGCGTTGCTGCTTTTCAAACCCTAACACGCCTTTTTTTACCAGCCGGCCAAGCAGCGTCTTTACTGTTTTTTCATGCCAATCTTTTTTATCGTTAAGCCGTACTACAACGTCATTTGAGGTTGCAGGATGGTCGTCCCACAGTACGTCTAACACTTCAAATTCAGCGTTCGAAATTTCAGGTTTTTCCTGCATGTTGCTCATAGTAGTAACATCTTTTTTGTTTGATTACATTTGTAGTCGATATGTTTAGATTACACTTGTAATTTTAAAGTGCAAGAATTTTTTGCGTGTTTTTAGAGCTGTCTCAAAGAGTGGGGCACCTTGCCTTTTCGTATAGACTTGGGGCCTTTAAATTACACAATGGTGCAAATAAGAAAGTAGTTAGACAAAATGAATGAGAGTAACAAGCAAGACCAGAAGTAAATAGAGGCAGTTGAAGCCTAAGGTACCTTTAATTTTTCAGTACAGAACGGTAAAGCTAAGTTCATTGGCTTCCAGAAACTCACCCAAAATTCGGGCTTGTTGGTTTCCTCGTGGGACCATGACATAGCAGGGCGGAGTTGGGGTGACCTCCTGTAACTCGTACCACAGGGTATCAAGTACATCTTGACCGTTTTTAAGGAAGGTTTCGCCCCAAGACGTAGCGTAAAGAATAGACACGTCCTCGACTGTTGCCTTTTGTCTAAGCGTAGGAAAGTTAACCACGGCAAAACATGCCGTAATCCTTTCGGGAGCGAGTAAGTCATTTCGAGGTAATGAGGCCACTTTGACAGGTGGCAAGTACTTACACAAATGTTTAAGTAGGTCGTTTAAATCTAGCTCACTGACTTCGCCATAATTATAGTCGAGCAACACCTTCGTATTTGTGTCGATAATCTTACTTGAAACGCACCACACCATTAGCGCGATAGCGCTGGGCGCTTGATAAATTTTCTGCGACTCGTCGATAATGCCTGATTTGCTAAGAAGGTCTCCTGCATAGGCCGACCACACCTCGTCACCGTTTTTGAGCTGACGCATGGCAATCGTCACGGTATCGCAATACAAGCTTTCGTCAAAAGCTCGCCTTAAAAACTCAATTTTGTCGGGCCTTTTAGCGTAGTATGTGCTCAGCCGTCTACCCAAAACCGTCATGTCTTTTTCGTCCATGACCTGTTGATAGTGGCCTAATTCTTTTGAAATACGGCGATAACACTTCAACAAAAACCGATGAATTCGTCGGCTTAGCTGTACTCGCTCACTGAAATTCCACGTTTGCTGATTATCAAAATGTGCAAGATCCTTGCGACTCCAGCCCCACTGCCTGGCGTAAGACGCCATAATTTTGCGCTTAAAATTAGGTTTTTCGTCTTCAAAAAGCGGCTCGCTTAGTGCACAGCCACACTTTAAGTATAAACACTGCTGTAAAACGGCAACGTCTTCGGCTTGCCCATGAGCTTTGTAGTGAGCGATGAGCTCGTCAAACATCAATGAGTAGGGATCAATTTCAGAGACATGCCCTGGTGCTTCACTAGCCCTGTGAACGTGCCTTTTTAAGATGTTGCATAAGGGCTGACCTTCGTTAATATTGGCCAGATAAACCTCAAGCTTCGCCATTTTGAGAACGGATTTAAAAGGGGAGTCCATGGCTTTTCCAAGCTGCCAAATCGCAGCACCGAATAGCTCGCTGGCGTCTAACTTTTCTACGTTACCTAAATCCATAAACCAGTCTAGGTCGGGCGAACCCCCTTTTTCTAAACTGCTATAAATCGCTCCATACTGCTTGTCAGACGTTTTATCCGGGGTTAGCCACCAGAAAGGCGCTCGACCAGCTACCACAATGCTTGTGCTGTAAAACTCAGACTTTAATAATAATGCTTGGGCTGAACCGGCACTTTCACCCTCTGCAATTCCAAAATCATTTTCTTTTACTTTATCAATTTCAGACAAAAAGAAGTGTACTTCGATACCGAAGCGTTCATCTGCCCATTCTTCAATTGCGGTAAGTTTTTGCTGTAATAACGAGAGTTCCGTTGCCGTGAATTGCTTACCATCAATGCAGACCCAAAAGTCAAAGTCTGAGTCGTCGGTTTGTGCAATGGTTCCCACACTGCCCATCAATAACAGTGCATCGATAGCGCGTTGCCGTGGCCAAATCTGTTTTACTTCGGTAAACAAGTGGCTTTGCGCGGGAAAACAACGTAATAAAGCTTTTTCTATATCATTTCGGAACGAGTAATTATTTATCCCGAAAGGAACACTCTCACCTGATGGAAGCGGCGCTACATAGCCAGGAAGCGCTTCGTGATTAACGTGCACTAGAAAAGGTAAAACGTGAAAAAGTGGCTTGTGCTTTTCAGGCATAAGGGTAAGTGCACGTTCGATACGCGACTTATTATACCTGAGAACTCGCAACAACCGTATTGTAAGGTTTTGCTTAACTGAGAGCGTCTGTGGCGCTGCCATTATGTCAATCTACACTTCATCATGGTGCCAAGCATAACGCTATTTTGCTCCAACTTCCTCAAATTTTCATCGCAAAGTGAGCATCTTTCCCAACAGCGAGTGAAAAGGGCAATACAGGCAAAAGTAATCGGTTTTGAAGACGTTCGAGAGAAATCACCATAACGTTTAAATATTTTACGTGTGGCACTATTTTCAATTGTAAAATAACGCGATTTATTTTTTCGGCGGATACTGCTCAAGTAATCTAATTACAAGCTCATCCAATTTATTTTGAATGCTTAGACTGTCTTTTGATTCAAGTTCTACCGCACCAGATGCGCTGTATATGAATTTGCCGTCTTTAACCATATCAATCTGAAGGCCTTGCTGTAATGTGGTTTGCTCTCCAACGGGAATACTGAAAATACTGCCGAGAGAGATACCACCCGAGCGCCCGAAGCTCCCGGTTCCCAACCCAAGATTTAACGTGGTGCCATCTTCTTTTGTCGAGTTAGATGGTAAGTATACTACCGTAATATCAGCGTTATCCTCTGAGGCAGGTGCCAGCCCTTTCGCTATTAAATGCTGTGTAATGTTAGAGGATAGATGATTGGCCAGCGTTGCATTTATTGGTTTAACCGGGGCGGGAATGTGAAAGGTTTTGATATCAGCAAAATTCTGTGTCTCATCGACACTTACCTGCGGCTTATTGCTACTGCAGGCACTTAAAACAAGCACACACATTGCTACTAATAAAACCGCCTTTATTTTATTCACTGAAAGTGCTGTCTCATTGATAAAACCTGTTAAGGTACCGCTATACATAACCTACTCACTGTAAAGTATTGCTTTTTTAAAGACATCTGCTGTAAAGCAAAGTTCGACTATAAATATCTTAAACGTCGCTATTACTTACTTTGGATCGCATAAAACAGACTGTTTTAGCAAAACTTGGCAAAATCGTTGCTGTCTCTAATGTTCAAGAAAAAGACGTTCTGTCTTTACTCGCTGTATAATCCTACAAGTTTGAGAGCTCGGCATTATCATAGACTTATCGTTTTTTTGGCCATAAACCTTGGTTGACTTTTTCACTTGCTAGCCAGTCAACTTAAGTTCATTGCAGCTAGGTGCTCCACATAGAACGATGAGCCGTATGCAGTAACTTATAACTCGTTTCTATATAATCTTTTACGTCTGTATTTTTACTCAGACTGAAAGATTGCGGCAATCAATCAAGGAAAAGTGAACATGAAACCAACGTTACTAAAACACGGTGCACTAGCAGCGGTAGTGGCCTCATTTTTTTCATTCAGCGCAACTGCACACAGTTCAGAAGAGGCCCAAGTTGAGCTAGTTGGTAAAATTAAAGGGACTCAGATAACTGGTGTTACCGTTAGTAATAACGGGCGAGTATTTGTCAGCGCGCCAAATTGGCGTGATGGCGTGCCTTTCTCGGTTGCGCTAGTTTCCGACAATGGGGATTTCACTGCTTACCCTAATGCAGCGACAAACGCGTGCGTGGCGCAAAGTAAAGTGCGTAAAGATTGTTTTTTAGCCGTGCAGTCGGTAGTTGCACACAAAGACAAACTTTACGTATTGGATACCCGAAATCCAAAGTTTCAGGGTGTGATAGATGCTCCTCGTGTGTTTGTTGTTAATTTGGCGACAAACAAAGTAGAGGGCGCATTAATTCTCAGTGAAGAAGCCTATCACCCTGACTCATATATCAATGACTTGCGCCTAGACGAGAAAATGAATCGTATCTACATGACAGACTCAGCACATGCTGGATTAGTCGTGTATAACCTTGAAGATGATAGCAGCTACCGTATTTTAGATAATCATGAAACTACAAAAGCTGAGGTTGACGCCTTAAGTATTCAGGGTAAACCTTTCAAAATGACGGTTCAGTCAGACGGTTTAGCGCTAGATACGCTTAATGACACCGTATATTTTCATGCATTATCTGGCTATTCGTTATATGCCGTTAATACCGCTGATATCAAGAGGGCTTCAAGTGATGTACTGGCTAAAAAAGTGCGAAAAGTCGCAACAACAGGTGCGCCAGATGGCATGATTTATCATCAAGGTAACGTTTATTTAGCTGATTTAGAAAAGCAAGAAGTGCAATACCTTACGCCAAGTCTAGACCTTCGTACCCTCGTGAAAGGCGATGTGGTTAACTGGGCCGACACTTTTAGCATTTATAACGGTTCGCTTTACTATACGAACAGCAAAATACAAGATGCGGGTAGTGATGTAAGCAATATGACGTTTGAAGTGTACAAAACAGCGCTACCTGCCCGTTAAAGTTCGGGTAATAGTTAAGGAACAGAACATGAGCATGATTAAAAAAAGAGGTAAGGCATCACTCGGTTTGTCGGCTTTACTCTTCTTCGCAGGGCCGGCCTCAGCAAAATCAGATTTTGAATATGGCCCAGTGTTTAGCACTTTTGGGAAACATGCGTCAGTCGAGGGCGTAAGCTTTCCTGAAAATCAAACATTCAAGATTGCATTTGATGTTGCCAAAGCGGCAAACCCCGGTGAGGTTAACCGCAAGTTTGAGTCGCTGGCGCGGTTTATTAACATGCACGTAGCTAACGGCGTAAAACAGGAAAACCTCTCGCTCGCGCTTGTGGTGCACGGCTCTGCTACCGAAGAAATGCTCAAGACGGCAAACTTCAAACAGCGCAAAGACCAGCCTAATGGCAATGAAACACTGCTTTCAGCACTTATGGAACAAGGTGTTGAAGTAATAGTATGCGGACAGTCTGCTGTTGCCCATGGCGTTGAAAAAAGTGCATTGATAGACGGAGTGAAAATGGACTTGTCAGCCATGACAGCGCATGCGCGCTTAGCGCAAAAAGGGTATTCGGTGAATCCTTTTTAGGTTGGTTGAAATGTACGAGGTTCGTGCTGTGAAGTGTATATGTACTTATGCGGACACCTAAGACAAAAAGCAGACATTTAATGAGTAGTTTGTTTCTCTATTTGACTTGGCACTTTCGCCACATTACTGGATCTTTCCTGTGTGTTTCAATCCGATAGATGCATAGCGTATTTCATTTGTTGATGAAGCACCCTAATGACGAAAATGCCGTCATCGACTTTTTTATAGAAGACCATGTGTCTATGAACTGGGAATTGTAGGTAATTCTTTCTAATGTCCTCCGCTGAAGTACCTACATTAGGGGTTTCCGCCAGAATAACTAGAGCTTCGTGTAGGGCAACAAGATAGGCTTCAGCTTGAGTTACGCCATGAATATTGGCTGAATAATCGTAAATCCCGGAGATATCTTCCTCTGCTTTATTAGAGAGGGTGTATTTATTCATTTTAAGGCTCGAACTTTCTTAGCTTGAATAATATCCAAAACATTCTTTTCACTTTTTCCACTCAATTCACCTTCTATGAGAGCTAAGCTAATTGCCTCTCGCTCACTCTGATTGCGACGTACTAAATCGCGAATATAATCACTAGCATTAGCAAATTTGCCAGTTTTTACTTGTTCATCAATCCACGAACGCATTTCGTCAGGAAGTGATACATTTAAAGTTGCCATTGTCTAATTCCGAATGTCCACCATTCGCAAATTATGGCAAATATTGACAAAGATTGCCAATTGAGTGATGGATGTTTGGTTTAACTGATAGTCCCGGAGCACTGTGTTAAACGTCCAGTTTAGCGTCACTCGAAACACTGCGCTTAATCAAAATTCGACCTTTTGCTTTAAGTAAACAGAAGACCTACGAGTCCATAGGCACCTTAAGGTACATAGCTGCAGCTTTAAGTTAATTCCCCCTAGTGCACAGAGCCTTTGGCGTAATTTCCTAAAATCGACTAGCTAGTTGAAACCTGCCCAAGCGAAACAATCTTCTCAAATGGTGTGGTGTCGGGCAACGTACCTAAGGCAAAACCACTAGCGTTGCCAAGCCTAGATTCACAAAAAGTATGAGCAATATCGATAATGGCATCATTGTTGTCGAGTGCCGTAGCAAGTAAAGTACAAGCCTGAAGCGCTAGCGCCATCTGCTCTGTTAAATAGCGGCTTCGCATTTCCATGTTCTGCGTATTTGATAGCTCTTCAAATAGCTTACTAAGATGAATATCGTAGTGCTTATTTTTGCCAGTTTGGGTCTTAAGCTCGGAAAATAAGGCCTCTTTCACATTGGGCTCTTTGGCAAGTGCGCGCAGCACATCTAAGCATTGCACGTTTCCACTGCCTTCCCAAATAGAGTTAAGTGGGGCCTGACGGTAGTAACGGGGCATGGGGTTTTCTTCAACGTAACCAATGCCGCCTAAACATTCTTGGGCTTCGTTAACAAACATAGGCGTGCGTTTACAAATCCAGTATTTTCCAATTGCCGTGGCAAGCCTTGCTAATGCGGCTTCATGGTTGTTACTCGATGCACTATCAACTGCTTTTGCTACTCGCATAGTTAGTGCGGTGGCGGCTGCGCATTCAATGGTAAGGTCTGCCAGAACGTTTTGCATTAGGGGCTGATTGACTAACGTTTTGCCGAAGGCGTCGCGATGACTCACGTGATGTAATGCGTGAACCAGTGACTGCCGCATAAGAGCAGATGATCCAATCATGCAGTCTAATCGGGTAAGCGAAACCATATCTATGATAACTGGCACGCCGCGGCCTTCTTCGCCAATCAAATATGCGGTGGCTTCCTGGAATTCAACTTCAGATGACGCATTGCTCCAGTCGCCTAACTTGTCTTTCAAACGCTGAATGCGCACGTTATTAAGTTCACCGTTTTCAAGCATTCTTGGTAGTAAAAAACAGCTTAGTCCGCCTTCTGCCTGTGCAAGTATAAGATGGGCGTCGCACATGGGGGCTGAGAAAAAGAATTTATGCCCTACAATATGGTAACTGCCATCAGCCTGTTTCACTGCTGTCGTGGTGTTTCGTCTAACGTCCGACCCGCCTTGTTTCTCGGTCATACCCATGCCTATGGTGAGCCCGTGTTTCTGACTTGCGGGAAGAGAACGAGGATCGTATACGCCGTTAATGGTTTTATCCAGGTAGTAGGGCGGTAAGTTTGCTCCATAACGCATAGCTGGGATTGCAGCGTGGGTCATGGTTAGCGGGCAAGATGTACCAGACTCAGCTTGATAATGCATATACATCAGCGCTGCGCGAACAGTATGGGCTCCTTTAACTCCCTCGTGTGTCCACGAATAGTTGTGAACATTGTGCTGCATCGCACTTTCCATTAGTGCGTGATAGCTCGGGTGAAACTCTACATTATCTGTGCGGCGGCCATAACGATCGAATGTATGAAGCGTTGGCTTGTTCTTATTAGCAAGCTCCCCGTGACCCATAAGTGTATCACCCGCAAGTTGGCCATATTGATCTAATAAACCTTCGTCGTGCTGGTGTGATGAAGGTAAATGGTGGTTTACCAATAGACGTAACAACGCATCATTGCGCCACAAATTGTAGGGGGCGGGTATGGTGGGCTGGTTTTCTACAACGTGCGTTACAAATCGATTTGATGAGGTCATGGCATTTCCACTTATAAATAGAAAGGGTGCATCTTTTTTGTGCTTTTACTTTAGAGCGCAATCTTAAAACACTCCGCCAAAACATTACATTAATATTTACGAAATAACAATTAATGTAATGTTTGTGCCTGACGCATGTTTGTATGATGATGAATGAATATGTATTTGGCCTGATGCCACCTGAGATTTTGCGAAAAAACCTTGTCCCTATCTGAGATAAAGAAGTAATAAGAATTTGATAGTAGAAAATGAGAGAAAGCCCGTAGCACGAAAGCTTTTGCTAAAGCTATTGGGATCCCGTGACAATATTCAGATGAATGCCAGTGCAGCGGTTCGCGTGGGGGCGCTGTTTGGGATTTCTGAAAACAATATTCGCGTTACGCTCACGCGTTTACAGTCTGCGCAGCTCATCACCTTGGTTGAGCGAGGCTATTACAGACTGGGCGACAAAGGCATTCGTTTTGCTAAAGAAATACATCAGTGGCGAGAAGATGAGAACGGCCTGGTACCTTGGCAAAACGATTGGGTTGTTGCTCAAACCAGCCCCCTTCCTAAAAGTGATAAAAAGCAGTACAGAAATAATGAACGTGCACTCAAGCTTTTGGGAATGAAAAAGCTGGCAAACGACGTTTATCTTAGACCGAACAACTTTTCAGGCGGCGTTGGCGAAGTTCGAGAAAGGCTTCACACGCTTGGCTTGTCGGGTAAAGCGCTAGTGTTTAGGGCCAGCGACTTTGACAATAAAACACAAACTAAGGCGATGGGACTATGGCGCCAACTAAACCTAGCGTCGCTGTATAAAGACGGATGCCGTGAAATAGAGGAATCTCTTGCTCGATTACCGTCTTTATCCCTTGAAGATGCAACCAAAGAATCCTATGTGATAGGAGATAGAGCGTTATATCACTTGGTGTTTGACCCTCTATTGCCTGCGCCGCTAGTTGATGTGACGATGCGCGAGCGTTATCGTAATTTGGTAAAGCATTATGATGATATGGGCGCAGAGATATGGCATCGCTTTTTGAACCTAAAATAGGTTAGTAGCCTTGGAATTAAAACGGAAGTAGCCGAAATGGAAGTAAATATGACCGCATCGAGACCTTTGTTTAAGCATATACGCAATCACACCGCGCTTTTCAGTGAGTTGTCTCAATACCGAAACGCCGCGGTGAGCACCTTAGGGTTCGCAGGTTATGAGTTTCACAAAACACCTAAGTTCGTAACCGAAGATGGAAGCAGGCTCACTATAGAGCCAGAGAGAAGTATTGTTCTACCCAGAGTTAATGCGTTATCGGGCTTGAAAAATAAGCTGACACAGGCTATTCCCACGTTACACATGGTTGAGCATAGTGAAATAGGCTATCGCTACCCAACGGCAGCGTTGGCTGGTCTAGACGCGCCATTCATAAAGCGAATGCGTTCTGAATATTTTCACAAAATAGATGAAGACAGAAGTATTTGCCGCCCTGTGAATTTGTCCTACGGCATTAAAAGTCGTGGTAAAGCCGATAACAGACAAGAATACGAAGTGTGGATGCCTGATGAAGCGCCAGATCAAAATCCGTTACCTCTTCTTATCAATGCCTATGGCGAGGATTTGCCTAATGATGTAAGGCACTTTGTTGAACAACCATCTAAAGTTCACGGTTGGATGGGTGTTAAGCGAGCGGCATTTGAAGCCCTTTACACAAACAAACAACATTGTGGTGATTTGATTATTTGCGTTGCTATGAGCGTAGATGCCTACAATATTGGGGCGAAACCCGACTTAGCCTATTCTCCTGAAGCGGAAAGTTCTATTGCTGTTAGCAATGCTGAATTTGAATGGGAGATTGAAGGGTACTATGCACCTAGAGGATGGGCGTTTGATCACGACGAGGTGTGGGCAGCAATAAATCACACGTTAGAAGCTATAAACGAGCCGCTTGATAATTTATACGGCAACGAGATTATTCCTATTGCTGAAAGCAAAACCGAACGAATTCTGTCAACGCTGCAGTCACTGGGCGTTAGGCAAGAAGAAGTAGACGACCTCAATCTTCAGCCATGGGAATTCATGCTTACCGAGAGTGAGCATAGGGTTAAAGCGCACGATCCAAGTCGCTCGGTTAACTTGTTGGGTAGGCTAAATCGACTCTTCTACCAGCCAGAACAGCAGTTGCCATCACTTAACTGGATGCACGATCTCATTTTATAGGTCGAGACTGTAAAGGTTACGCTGGAAACGGCTATTACCCCGTTGTGATTTTTTGAACCAAGCGCGCTGAGAGCAATTTCATGCGCGCTTTTTTATATTCCTTCTGAAGTCATTCTGTAACTAAAAAGACTTATATGTAAAATTTTATATAAAATATGTTGGTTTTTGTAAATAACTTTCATTTTTATCGTGATCTGTCTGTTTATTTTGTTATTTCTGTAATTAAATTACGAAAAATGCTTTATTTTTTGAAAGTATTGTTCATAATGTATTCATCACTCAGGTGATATCTAATTTAGTTACAAAATAGGAATTCAAAAATGAAACTGTCTACTTTCGCTATTGCTCTAACATTATCTGTTGCTGCCACTCAATCTTTCGCAAAAGATGTCGTACTAAAGCCAATTAACGACAACATCGAAACACAAGCATGTTTAACTGCTGCTGAAGATGGTTTTGGTCCTGCATTGCGTCTTATCCGTTCAAAAGGTTTTAATGCAGAAGAGTTCAGTGCATCTGTACGTTGCAACGGCGAATCACTTCGCACTTTTGCTTACATGTACAAAAACAACAAGGCGACTGAGAACGCGAAAACTGTAGCACTTGTTGCTAAGAACCAAGATGTTGCGTCACAGGCTTGTCTAGAAGCGCTTTCAGTAGGTAAAGAAGCGGCACTAGCGAAGTTTGGTTTGGAAGGTGAGAACATTATTTGTAACAACAAAACAATGTCTGATTTTGTTCGCGAATACAGTGTAGAGAACGTAGTTGTTCGCACTGCTGCTGAATAAGACTGCGTTTTAGGATAGCAACCTACTGCTTATATTTAGTACAGTTTCATGGCCTTTCGCTTGAAAGGGCGAAAGGCCTGACACTTTACGCTTCGCTTGATTTAATTCTACGTAAGTCTTCTCGCATCGGCCAACCTTTAGCCGCACCGTTCAGTTTTTTCATTAAGTTTAGGCCTTAAAATAGGCGTAGCGCTCCACCTATAGTTATTGGTTTTTGTCTGAATGAATCAAATGAAACTCAGTTTGCCTACCATCTAAATAGGTTACTGTCTGACCGTCAAAAAATGCATCTTCTTCCAGCATAATTCTAATTTCTTTGTTCCACTCTTTAATAAAGCTTGCTGCATTGAGTTCTATCGAATAAGCCGTCTGTGCAAACACTGGATAGTCACCTTGAACTGGTACTCCTTCCTGTGCATCCCACATTCCTATCGTTGGACCAGCCGCGTGCCCATGAAAACCAAGCGGGTGGGTGTAAATAGCGGGCGTAATGCCTTGTTCGATAGCCTGCTGTCGCGACATACTCAAAATAGTGTTACCTGTTCTGCCTACTTTAAAATTACCGGTCAGAATGTCCTGCAACTGGTTTCCAGATTTAAGTGCTTCCTTAAGTGAAGCTGGCGCGTCTTTTTCACCAGGCTTTAACACGTAAGCATGCTGCTGTTGATCAGTATTAAGTCGAAGGTAAGTAATGCCGAAATCGACATGAATGAGATCACCCGGTCGAATTATATTTTCGCCAGGGCGTTTGCTAAATGCGCTGATTTGATCGAACACTTCATTGTCTTGGCGTTGAATTGAGACAGTAGGATGAAACCAGTTGGTCAGCCCTAAAGCGCGCGTTTGATCTCGCAGCCACCACACCACATCGTCTGTAGTTGTCACGTTAGGGGTTATAACTTCATTTGAAAATGCCGTTGCTATCAGTGAATGACCAATTTGAGTAAGTACCGGATAATATTGCATTTCAAGGTCACTGCGCGTTTCCAGCCAACCGATTGAGAGTCTTTCTCCACTTACGACGCGGCTTTTCAGCGCTTCAGGAAGTACGGCCATAAATTTGTCGTGTTCGGTAGAGGTCATGCCATCAGCGAGTGCAAATGAATCAGATGTATTAATTGCAATTTTTGAAGGGTTTCCCGCTTCGATAATGTGCTTCAATGCTTCCCACTGGTCGGGTTGCGCTTCCTTATCCCACGCTTTTTTAAATAGCGATCCTACCGCATACCTTGCAACAGCCAAACGTTCAAGCGGTTGGCCATTTCCGGGATTGTAAATAACTAACATGGTGTGACGCCTTGCGGAAATCCAAGTAGAGGGCAGCATAGTTTTTAAGACGGGATCTTCGTTGTACTCGCGAGACATTAACACCCACATATCGATGCCCTCGCGTTCCATAATGTGGGGCAGTACATCACTAAAGCGCTGTTCAAGAATATTATCAATTAAGACACTTCTTTCTTTCATCGACAGCACCGAACTGGCTTGTACACTGAAACCAACAAGGGTGAGTAGAAGAAATAACGTTTTTTTCATATGCATTCCGTTGTTTTGGCAGTTATTTTTGTATTATTGGCTACTCTTTATACCGTTAACATGTAAATTACGGTTTGTACATATATATCAGCTTAAAGGATATCTTGATGAAATTTTCTTTTTGTTCTTGTTTGCTATTTTTTGCGTGCATAAGTTTTCACTCGGTTGCGCAAACGTCGATTAAGTGGGGCACTGACTATTGGCAGGACTATACAAACTATGACGGAAGCGGCTTTTATAACGAGCTAATACACAAAATTTTTTCAGAGCCAGAGTACATAGTAGAGGTTCACTATTATCCCTGGAAGCGTAGTGTAAAGAACGTGTTGCAAGGTAGTATTGATATGACAGGCGCTATGCACAAGACCGAAAGGCTTTACCATTCTGAGCGGCCTGTGCTTATTGACACCGTAGTTATGGTAAGCCGCGTAGACGATGCTTTAACGCTAGATTCTCTTGATAATAAACTCGGCGCTTACCGTTCAGGTTATGAAGATATGGTGTTTTATCCCTATTTAAAAGAAGCGACGATGGGAATGGAAGTTGAAGATTCATATAAGGGGTTAACTTTGTTGGCAATGAACAAAATCGACTTTTACGTTGGAGCTGAGAGTTTGGTGCGGCTCGCTTTAAATGAGCGAGACGATCGCTCAGAATATGAGATCTCGAAATTAGGCAGTTTTAAATTATATTGGTCTTTCGCTCTCAATAAACATGGTTTGGCGCTCAAAACCGCATTTGATGAACGATTGGACACTTTGCGCGAGCAAGGTGTGCTCGCGGCGCTTTATCGAAAATATGGTCTGATCATGCCTTTCTGACTAGCCCACTGAGGGGTAAATTAGCCTCATCAATTAGCTGTATGAAACGACCTCAACTTCTATATTTTGCTGAGCCATGAAATAGAAGCGCCTACCTGGCTCATAATCACCATGGCTGTAGGTTTTAAAATTTAGTGCCAGAACTCGTTGTTCTGTTTCGTCTAAATTCTGCACTACAATACCAATATGATTGATATTGGCCAGCGTTTTATAATCGCTTTCTATCTCATTGATAGTTTTTGGTCTGTACAGCGCTAGATAGTCCTTATAGTTTCCTACGTGCACGGTGTAGCCATCATTTTTCGCGCCGCCGCTCCATCGTACTTTCCAATCAAATAGTGTACAAAGCAAGTTAGCTAATTTATCTGGGTCTTGAACGGTGATATTCGCGTGTTCTAAGTATGCGGTAGTCATGTGTTTTTCCTTGAGTAGATTATCAACGAAAAACAGCTTAATATCTAAAGCTAACTTTAGATCAAGCATTTTTTGATTGGTGCTTTGTAATTAGTTTTTGTCAAAAAAGAGGGCGCTATGGCAACAGAACCCATGGTGAGCATTGGATTTATTGCGAAGCGCACTGGCAATGCCGTTTCATTGATCCGCTACTATGCTAATGAAGAGTTAATTCCTTCTGTTCGCACTAGTGGAGGAAATAGAGTATTCCCTCGTTCTGTCATTCGCAGGGTGTCTTTTATTTTAATTGCGCAAAACCTGGGGTACTCCCTTGCTCAAATAAAGAACCTGTTGTCTACACTTCCTGACAACAGGACGCCGACCCAATCTGATTGGGCGCAATTAAGCAGGGTGTTTAATCAGCATATTGAGGAAAAAATTACAGCACTGAACAGTCTGAAAACGTCATTAGAAGGATGTATTGGATGTGGGTGTTTGTCATTAGAACGCTGTAGGCTTTACAATACCGACGATAAAGTGGCAGCCCAAGGTAGTGGCGCCCAGTTGCTCGATGAAAACGTGCAATCTCAGTTTTTAGTTTCTCATAAAAAGTAGCGCGTCATGCACCCAAAAAACCTTCATAAGAACGGCTATCCTATGGATGCGCTGTGCCATTCATATCCGGCGCTTAAGCCGTTTCTCGTGCGTGCCAAAAGCGGCAATATAAGTATCGATTTTACTAACCCCGAAGCGGTGAAAAAGCTCAATGCTGCCTTGCTTCACCACTATTACAATCTAGAATATTGGGATATCCCCGATGGTTACTTGTGTCCGCCTGTACCTGGCAGAGCAGATTACATCCACGGCATTGCAGACTTACTAAAAACATCAGGCAGAGACCAACAACCGGTTTTTGGATTGGATATTGGCGTTGGAGCTAATGCTATCTATCCAATTATTGGTGCCTCATCTTATAATTGGTCGTTCGTAGGAAGTGACGTGGACGATGCCGCAATCAAAAGTGCGAAAGCCATTGCCGGTAAAAATAGTGTGTTAGCCAGTAAATTCAGCGTTCGCCAACAAACTAACAGTGCGCATATTTTTAAGGGCGTGATCGAAGAATCTGATCGCTTTACCTTTACCATGTGTAACCCGCCGTTTCATAAATCCCCGCAAGAGGCGCTGTCTGGCACCCGTCGAAAAACATCTAATTTGAGCCGAAATAAAGAAAAGCGAAGCGGAGCCAAGTTTGCTGGTAGTCAGGCGCAAAGTGTTGAACGTCGCTTGTCATCAGCAGAACTCAAGAATAATGCTGCCAGAGGACAGGCCGTTAACTTAAATTTTGCGGGTCAGGCCAATGAATTGTGGTGCGAAGGTGGAGAGCTTGCCTTCATTCAGCGAATGGTGCAAGAAAGCGTTTCGGTAAAAGCTAATGTGGAGTGGTTCACTTGTTTAGTGTCTAAAAGTGCACACGTAAAGCCAATTAGAACGAGTATAAATTACTATGGCGCCACTTCGTGTGAGGTTATAGAAATGGAGCAGGGTAGTAAAATTAGTAGGTTTATAGCCTGGTCGTATTCTAACTAAGGTTATACTATTGTATGTTTGACAGATAAGTATGAATGGTCAAAGCTTTATAATATTTTAAATACTTACTTACCGGTGTTCATGAATTCTGTTGTTGTATTCTTAATTCTACGCTTCGTTTTATACCTTCAGAATAAAAGGCACTAGGAAATTGTCTTTTTATTTTATTCGATTCGCTTTTTGCCTCTGTGTTTTTTTTGCATCTACTGTTTCGGCCAGTGAAAGTTATCGGGTGGAGCAATGGTCTGTGTCTGGCGCGCCAACTTATGATATTGGGCAACGTGTTAGCGCCAAAGGTTTGCCGCAAATTTCTGTTAAAACCATCGTCCGTGATAGCCAGAATTTCATATGGATTGGGACCGAAAATGGTCTGGCGCGTTTTGATGGGCGAAATTTTGAATTTTTTAATACGGTTAACACGCCTGAGCTTGGCTCAAATTGGATAGAGGGTCTTTTCCTTGACGATATAGGTGATGTTTGGATCGCTACCCGCATTGGACTTGTCCGTTACTCTAACGGCGAATTTTCCGCTATTGCTAGTGATTTGAATGGCGAGCCTGTTCAGCTAATTGTTTCAAGCAAGAAAGACAGAGCGTGGGCGATAACGACATCTTTGTGGAAAATACAAAAAAACACACTTCAGAAAACTAAAGCTATTGCAGAGCAAATCTATCATCCTGTTTATCATAATCGACATCTTTGGTTTATTGATGAAGCAAATAATTTGTTACAAGCGTCAGTCGGCGCGTCAATAGATATTGATTGCCGATATCAACTCGGGCTGAAAACACCCGTTGATGGACTTATCGTAAAACAGAATGCAGCATTTATTTTAAGTAAAACGTCGCTACACCGTTATGAAGTTTCATCAGCAAACTGCGGTATCGAAAAAATCGAGCGTTTAGATGACTTAGAAATCGCAAGTATTCATAACAGTCACTCGGATGGCATCGTTGCTGTTACCAACAAGGGTGCATTGTTTGACGTAGATACAAGTGGCAGCGGCGTTCGCAAAGCGTTGACGGATTATTTAGATAAAGCAGCGCTGATGGATGACGGCGTACTTTTTGATGATAATGGAACGTGGTTTTTAGGAAGCAAAACAAAAGGTCTTCACCTGTATTGGCCTACCAGTGTAAAGCGGGTGGGCCAAAGCCAAGACATATCTCAATCTCGTGTGTGGTCTTTTTTCGCAACTGAAGGCAATTTGTATGCGGCTACAGATAGTGGCGTTTTCGTCACTAATGACGGAGAACAGTGGCGTTTATTGATTTCAGCAGATGAGTTAGAGGGAAACAGTGCATATAGTTTCTTTACTGATAGTAATGATTACTGGGTTGGTACTCGAAATGGCCTTTATATAAGGTCAACGGAGGATGCCTTTTCTCGTTCAGATGTTCAGCTGGAAGGGTTGCAAATTAATACGCTCTATGCAGATGAAAACGTAGTTTATGTCGCTACAACGAAAGGGCTTTTCTCTTTTGATGGCATGGATGTAAGTTCGATACCAACGTTTGAAAGTCAATCTGTGCGCAGTATTCTTAAAACTAAAAACGAGGTTTTATGGGTAGGCACAGAAGCGGGGTTATTTAAAAAAGAGAATGGCGTTTGGGCAGAAGTTGATGTTCTAAATAGCGGAAATATCTTCGTGTCGTCACTGCTTGAATATGGCGATGGGCAGCTGTTAGTCGCCACCTATGGCAAAGGATTATTTTTGCTTGATAATAATAGTTGGCAGGCATTTAACGTTAAAAACGGTCTGCCTTTTCAAGACCTCTTTGCTATACAAATACGCGATAACAAACTGTGGCTTAGCGGCGCGAGCGGTATTGCTTCTATACCGCTTAGTGAACTTGGCAACAAGCAATTGACTAGCGATGTAATCTTGCGTGATGACGGGACATTTAGCGCCCGTTCGGATCTCCGGTGCTGCAATGGAGCAGGAAACCACAGAACAATCGTATTTAAAGATAAGTTATATTTACCTACCCTCGAAGGCGTTCTTTCAGTGGGGGATACAATAGCCCCTATGCACAACGGTCAAACGACCATCACTGGTGTTTATGTCGAGGGCGTGAGGCTTAATCAAAAATATGAAAAACTCAATCTAGGAAGAAAGCAAAACGCTGAGGTTGATTTCTCTGTAGCGACATTTTCAAGCGAGACAATCCCAGAATACCGATACAGATTAGATAGCAGCGATTGGGTCTATGCTGGGCATCGAGAAGAGGCTTTTTTAGCAAAACTACCCGCGGGTGAGACGCGCTTCGAAGTGTCATCAAAAATTAACGGGGCAGGCTGGTCAACACCAGACAGCGTTATTTTTTACGTAGAGCCTCATTGGTGGGAATCGTCGTTGGCAAAAGCGCTTGGTTTGCTTGCTACTGTTGCAATGTTGTATGCGTTATATCTTCACAGAATAGCCAGATTTAGGCGCCGAAACGAATTGTTGGAAGCCCGGGTAAAAGAGCGAACCCTTGCTTTCGAGCGAGTCAATAGTGAACTGAAGATAAAAAATAAAGCGCTTGAAGAAGCGGCGTTAACTGATCCACTCACTGGTTTATACAACCGTAGAGCGGTCAATAGCTTCTTGCCAAACCTTTTAAGCATAGTCAATGAAAGGGCCGAACAGCATGCTCACACTAACGAAAATAGTGAAACCTGCGCCATTTTTCTCATCGACCTAGATAATTTTAAACAGCTTAATGATACTTTTGGTCACGATAAAGGAGACGCGGTTCTATACAACGTGTCTAAAGCATTACAACTGGTGTGCCGAAGCAGTGATAAGCTCGTTAGGTGGGGCGGTGAAGAGTTCTTATTGGTAGTCCCATCAATAAATAAAGGTGATATAAGCAAATTCAATAAGCGTTTGCATGAGTCAATTGAAAACCTTCATATTGCGCTCGAATTACCGACTTCAATTACTATGTCGATAGGGGTAACAACGCTTCCTTGGGATGACAGTGCTGTCGATGCAAGATTATGGGAACATGCAGTATTAATTGCTGATTGGGCTTTATACCAAGTCAAGAACAACGGTAGAGATGGAACGTCTTTAGTGACTGCATCTCAAGAAATGGTTTTGTGGCCTGACTGGGGTGTGGAGGGGCTCTCCACAGCAAAAGAAAGAGGGCTATTACAGTTGACCTTGTTAGGTGGTAATAGCCGTTTTTAAATGACCTTAGACTGCTTACTTTGTTCTAGAAGCTAAACGTTTTGGTTACGCCGAACACAATTCGTTCGTCAGCGGTATCTATATCAAGGTTCGTATTTTCTGCGGCAATTTCGAAATCTAAACCTTTATAGCTTGTTTGGTACGCTAAACGGTAGTGATAAAACGATGTATTGTCATCACGCCATACCCAAGTGTCGCTATCTAGCGAGTTAGACACATCAAAGCTTGCGCGTAAGTTATGGTTTGGCGCAAGTTCGAACGTATGGGCAACCATGGCAACGGTATGTCTTGAGCCTGTCCCAAAGTAATCCCACGTGTACCAGACATTAAGCTCTGTATTACCGTAGTCGCTTGCATAGCCAAACTTAGTATAAACTTCTGGATAATTACCGTCGCTTGAGTCGTCACCACCGTGGTAAGAATAATAAGCGATACCATAGTCAATGCTGATAGCGTCAGTAAGCATTTGATAGCGCCCCACGTAGGCATCCCACTCAAGGTTGGTGTCGCCACCAAAATCTACGTTAGATGCCCATGTGCCAGCATACATGCCGTTTTCAAAAGCCTTATCGATACCACCTTGAAGTGCAGGATCATTTTGAGTTTGGCTTAAGCCATTAAAGGTGTAATCAGAGACAGCAGAAATATTTGCGCTCCAGTCAGCGAGCGACGCTGATGAGTATAGCACTGCAACAATAGCAGTAGTAACGATGCGGATAGATGCTTGAAAAGCATTGCGTTTTTTCATTATTAAACACCTGTTTTTTTCGTTATTGTGTTGTCCACGATCCCTTATTTCAATTGCGCTTATACCCAAGCTATAGGCGCAACTACGCTCGTTTATCTAGAAGGTAAACTACTCAATATAAGATAAGGAACCGTGCTGTTCTTTCGCGTAACTGACCTTTACCGCATTGCAAAGGTCAGTAGACGCTATTTCACTAATTTAAGTTTTCTATTTTTGTGAAGTCGATTTTGTTTTCTTTTGGCGAGGTTTTGATAGTCGTCACTGATTTAAACTTCTGACTCAAAATAAAACCAAAGCAGCTAAAGAAGACGGCGATAACCAGCGCACCTACCCATTGTATTTGTAAGAAGTCTAGCTTAAATAAAAGAGTAAGCAGCGAAAGTGCGACAATATTTAACGCAATGTAGTTACCTTTACCTATGCGCTCAACGGTCATATTGAGATTATCAGTGTAGAGCCTTATGAGTGAATCGAGAGAGTTGATCACAAAGACAATACCGACAAATACCATCGCCATGTTCGTTATTCCTTCAGTTGGGATACCTGCACTATGGTAGTGGTAAAGGACCGAGAACCACGCTGCGATTGGTATAGATGGAATGACCATCATTGCTAACATGACTTGATAGGTTTTGAGACCACCCACAAAGCGCGACGTAAATTGGCCTATCATAATGCTCCAACTAAACCACCAGAATAAGTAAAACTCGTGGTATTCGTTAATAGGTAATACAAAGTTGTCGATGTTGGCAAAATAACCGCCAATCAAACCTAGATTAGCAAAGTACGCCGACATCTCACTTTCACCAAATACAAAGGCCGCCGCCCACATGCCGACAATTAAGGCGATAAATACCCATGTGGTGGTAAGGCTTAAAATACGAACATATTTAATGCTGGTACTTGAATAAACGGCAAAGGCGATAGCTGCAAATACAATCAAATAAAACGCGGGGACTACTGATTCTCCGTCTCCCATCGATGGTAAATACCACGGTAGATTTGACAGGAGTAAGAACGCTGTGAACGCACAGGTTCCGATGATCACCACATTGTTGACGAATTTAACTAGCGGTAGCTCAAAAAACTTAACTTTTGGCTCGATTACGCAGAAATAAAAACAAGTAAGAAAGTAAAACCCCCAAATTAAGAAACCCCAGAAACCAAACTCGATAGCCAGTGGATTGGTGAATGCGTATTCAGGACTTGCGCTTATGTCAGCATAACCCGCAAATTCAGTAAGCGGGAACATGATAAGGCCCACGTCTAAACCCGAGGTAAAAAGGATAGCGATAAAGGTAAAGGTTCTGACTGGCGTTACGCCAACCACTTTCATATTGCCCCATTTATATAAAATGTAAGCTACAGAAAGCAGAGTGAAAATAATGCCTGCACTAAGCCATACTGTCATTATCACCCTCCCAGTATTGATAAAAATAAAACATGTTTTTTCCTTTTTTTTCGTTATTAAACTGTCCACCCAATTAAACGTTACTGCCTTAAGGCAGCAGCGTAAAAGCACTGTGGAAGGTGTGCAATCAAACACACTGGTGCAAAATTATTTAAATCCTAGCGTTGCTCGGTTTGCCTCTTTGGGTGAATATCAACCGCTACATTCTGTGGTGGCAAAGCAGGTTTGCCTAAAATCATATCCGCGGCCTTTTCCGCTACCATGATGGTTGGCGCATTTAGATTTCCATTAGGGATCGTCGGAAAAATAGATGAATCCACTACGCGCAAACCTTCAATGCCATGCACATTGGTTTTAGAATCTACTACCGCCATGTCATCTTCGCCCATTTTGCATGAACATGATGGATGGTAAGCACTTTCAACGGCTTCACGCACGAAGGAGTCTATTTCTTCATCCGTCTGAATGTGCTCGCCAGGCTGAATTTCGCCGTCTCTGAAGTCGTCGAATGCTGACTGTGCGATGATTTCTCTTGTAAGTCTTACGCATGCTCTAAACCCTTCAATATCATCTTGATGCTGCAAGTAGTTAAACAGGATTTTAGGCGGAACCGTCGGGTCGGCCGACTGGATGGTGACGCTACCTCTACTTTTGGGTTTGTTATGACCTACGTGCACTTGAAAGCCATCACCGTCGAATGCTGATTTCCCGTCATAACGGATAGCCGCGGGTAAAAAGTGGTACTGGATATCAGGCCATTCCACGTCTGCTTTCGAGCGAATAAACGCGCAAGATTCAAAATGATTCGTTGCACCTAAACCAGAACGGTTTAATAGCCAGCGCGCGCCGATAAGCCCTTTTGAGATTAGGCCCAGCTTGCGATTTAACGTAATACGTTGCTTGCACTTGTACTGGAAATAGAATTCCAAGTGATCCTGCAGGTTTTGGCCCACACCCGGCAGATGATGCATAACCTCAATCCCTGCTTTTTCTAGAATATCTTTATCGCCGATACCGGAAAGTTGCAGGATGTGCGGCGAGCCGATAGAGCCTGCGCTCAAGATCACTTCATTCGATGTAGCTGCAGTTTCGGTTTTACCATTAACCACATACTCAACACCTTTCGCGACCTTATCTTCTAGCACTACCTTAGTAACTAGCGCGCCGGTAACTATCGTTAAATTCTTGCGCGATTTAACCGGGTCAAGATACTCACGGCTTGCTGAACTGCGCACGCCGTCTTTCACGGTCATATGCATCGGCCCAAAGCCTTCTTGCTGCTTGCCGTTATAATCGCTAGTGATGTCGTATCCGGCCTGTTCGCCAGCTTTAATGAAGGCCGTGTAAAGCGGATTCTTCATTTCGTTGCCGTTGTTAACGCCGAGTTCACCATTGCCACCACGATAAGCGTCGTTGCCCTTATACCAGGTTTCCGCTTTTTGAAAATAAGGTAGGCAGGCCTGATAATTCCAGCCCTCTGCGCCGTGAGCTTCCCATTCATCAAAGTCTTTCGCGTGGCCGCGAACGTATACCATTCCATTAATTGATGATGAACCGCCCAGCACTTTTCCACGTGGACAGTGCATTTCACGATTGTTTAAATACGGCTCTTTTTCAGTGTTAAATTGCCACGCGTACTTGTCGGTATTCATAGGAATAGACAGCGCTGTTGGCATCTTAATGAAAATGCTTTTATCTGAGCCACCGGTTTCCAGTAGCAACACCTTGTGTTTCGGATTTTCTGACAGGCGATTAGCCAGCACACAGCCAGCTGAACCTGCACCTACGATAATGTAATCAAATGTCTGCATATATACTCCTACAGTGGCTTCTTAAAACGGGCTTTCGATTTGGCTCATACCCACGTAAACCGACTTGGTTTGTGTGTAGCTATTAAGCGTTTCGACGCCATTTTCCCGCCCAATACCAGACTGTTTATAACCGCCTACGGGCATTTCAGCAGGAGAGTTACCATATGCATTAATCCAGCAAATACCAGCTTGTAGCTGGTGGATTACGCGGTGCGCGCGCTGAATGTCTTTGCTAAACACACCGGCGGCTAAACCTAGCTCGGTGCCGTTGGCGCGTTCTATCACCTCATCTTCATCATCGAAAACCAACACACTCATTACCGGGCCAAAGATCTCTTCTTTAACAATGGTCATATCGTCAGTGCAGTCTGTGAAAATGGTGGGCTCTACAAAGAAACCATTGGATGCGGATTCAGGAGACGCCGCGTTACCACCGGTTAGCAGTGTTGCACCTTCTTCTTTACCTTTAGCTATATAGCCAAGCACTAACTCTTGATGTTTCTTAGAGATAAGAGCGCCAAGGTTTACATTAGGATCTAATGGATCGCCCATGATGATGTTGTTTTCAGTACGTGTCTTAAGCTCATCAATGAAGGCTTGATACACAGAACGCTGAACAAAAACACGGGTGCAATTTGTACAAATCTCACCCTGTGTATAGAAGTTTCCTAACATAGCTGCACTTACAGCCTGGCTTATATCAGCGTCTTCAAACACTAGTAGCGGTGATTTACCACCAAGCTCCATCGTAACGTCTTTCAAATTAGATGCAGCTGCGCTTTGCATTACCTTTTTGCCTGTGCCTACTTCGCCGGTGAACGACACTTTTTCAATGTCCGGGCTTGTTGTCAGCCACTGACCAACCTCTGCGGCGCCTTGTACTACATTGAATACGCCAGCAGGTACGCCTGCATCAATAAAGACTTCCGCCAACTTAAGAGCACCCATTGGGGTTTCTTCAGACGGCTTAAAAATAAAGGCATTACCAGCAGCAAGTGCTGGACCTGACTTCCAACAGGCGATTTGAATAGGGTAGTTCCATGCGCCAATGCCAGCGCAAATACCTAAGGCTTCTTTACGGGTATAGAAAAAGTCGCCGCCCACAGGCTGCTGAGTTCCTAACTGAGTAGGGGCAAGTCCTGCATAATACTCAATAACATCAGCGCCAGTTTCAATGTCAACACAGTCCGCTTCTTGAATGGGTTTCCCTGTATCGAGGACTTCAAGTTCAGCTAACTCGTCATTACGCTCACGAAGCAGAGCAACCGCTTTATTCAGAATGCGGGTTCTCTCTATCGGCATCATTGCCGACCACACCGCAAATCCCTCTTTAGCGCTCTTGATTGCTTCTTGTTGAATGAACTCATCAGCCACTTCTACGTGGTAAATTACTTCACCGGTTGCGGGGTTGGTTACTGCAAAGGTTTCTTTGCTTTTGTTTGCCATCGGCTTGCCGTGAATGAAATTCTGATAAGTCGGTAATGACATGCATAAACTCCTACTTTAAAAAAGGTGCTGAATATACTCACCAATAGATTGCGAGAAAAAACTGACACACGAACTTCGTTTCAAAACAATGAATAGTGTTGAAACTATTTCTTTATACGAAAGACGCTTAACTAGTATCAAACGGTTCACGCAATATTAAAATCACCATTACTTTTAACGTCTTTTCGAGCCCTTGACGGCCATTTCCGACGTTAAGATTAACGCTTGTCGACAGTGAATTTATTTTAATTGGTTGTTCAATAAAAATAAATTGTATAGTGCTCTAACTATTATTTCAACTTGGGTTCAGGTAAATATCGTGTTTTAGAGCATGTTTGGTAGTGGGGTTTGGTTTATAAGTTGCAGATTTATATGCATAAAATTGTAAACATTAAAAAATATAGAATATTAACGATTATATGAGGAGTGGTAAGGCAGTAGTCGATACCTTGATAGAAATGTTTAGCTGAAACTAAATAAAGAGAAAGCTGATAGTAACGAAGTAGTATAATGAAATGTGTTAATACAAAAGATTGTACTGAGTATATGAACGCGAATTGCAACGCAAAAATAAACGAAGGCGCGTTTTAAAAAGCACCTTCATACGTAATCGATATTGCTTATTACAGGATGGGTTTGATTACTTAAGAAGATTACAGTGATAGCGTCCAGAGTTTATTGAAAGGATCGCGTCATCACCTTTGTTCCAAAACACAACATTCTTGTTATTTGTGTATTTCGCCCCAGAAGCAGAACGGGATAATTGAACAATGTGAAGACTATTGTTTAGCGATAGCCCTAACGTATCCGGGCCAAGTGAACTTACTTCAAGGGGGGTAATGTTCGCGCTAGGGGTCTCGCATGTATAGCGTTTCGTATTGTTTGTCTGCTTTGTATCGATAACGTCTTGCTTTTGGCTAACAGGTGCCGTTGGTTGCTTTTCACTATGTGAAGCTCGAGGAGCAGTAGTTTTTGTGCTGTTAGACGTTGAAATTGCTTTGATGGTTTCTGATTTATCGCCGTTGAGAAGAACTAGCCACGTACCGCTGTCTATGGAATACAATTGTGTTTCGTTAAGTGCTTCAACGAATTTTTGCTCTTGCTTCATAAGGGCTGGTGCACACATCTTTCTGGTCAACGCAATATTGTCGACGGTAAATGCTGAGAGCCCTTCGTTTACTGCATCTAAGGTAACCGCCCCCGTGTAACGGTTACAACCCGTGCTTCCGCTTATCTGACCATCGTCAATGCTCATGGTTACATAGCTATAGTCTATTGTTCCGCCTTGTTGAATGCTCTCTACCTGCCAATAGCTGTCGTTCATTGTAATAACAGAGGCGGCGTGTGAAGGTTTTTCGGAACTTGAAGGCGCTACCGAGTCAGAAAAAGAGCTTGAGCTACACCCAGCCAGCGATAGTAAACCTGTGCAAAACAGTGCCCCAAAGTACATCTTATTAGTCATCAAGACTCCATTTAGTTGTTCTACTAGCGATATGAGTCTCGTTATGCCTCTTAGTTCCTTAGTATCCATTTATATCTTTAAGGGACTAAAGAAGACCATGAACGTCGGCCATCATTTTGAGGGCAAAAAACCGGCCTTTGTCGACGACATTATGGGGCTAGCGATAGGGCCGTTGTTTGTTCTTGCGGAACTGAGCTTTGATTTAGGTTTGAGAAAGGCACTCAAAGAAGAAATAGAGCGCCGCTCTGGCCCAGTAAATTAGTGGCGTATTTCGGAAAAAGCGCGTTAACCCTTTAAACGTTAACGCGTTGCTTCGAACACCCAATCATTAGCCCTAGGCTTTCATTCTTTCTATAGTCTCGTTGCGCAGCTGTAGCTTTGACTCAGCGAACGACTGCCTGGGCAACATTTTAAGCTTTTCCGCATAACCCATTGCCGTTGCCAAAACCTTATCCTGTGGTACGGCTGCATCGAGAAACCCTGCTTTAACAGCTTCAGCACCTTGATAAATTCGAGAGAAAAGCAACGCTTCTGTTTGGCTCGTATTCGCTAGCCTTGCTTTTGCCAACTCCATGCCAAACGGCGGAAGTACCATGCCAATTGCAGTTTCGTTTAGTCCATATTTAGTATCTGCATCTTTACCGATACGTAAATCGGCCGCCATCAGCATAATTGCACCCATTGCAATGCTATGACCTTCAGCCGCAACGATAACCGGCAGAGGAAAACTGTAGAGTCTGACAATAAGTTCAGCCCCTTTTGAGACTAACTCATGCTGCTTTTCTTTGTCGTCGGCTTTCATAACCGATAAATCGAATCCACCGCAAAATTTACCTTCACCCCCATGAAGCAC
Organism: Alteromonas sp. KUL150; assembly: GCF_009811475.1. Classification (NCBI taxonomy): domain Bacteria; kingdom Pseudomonadati; phylum Pseudomonadota; class Gammaproteobacteria; order Alteromonadales; family Alteromonadaceae; genus Alteromonas; species Alteromonas sp. KUL150. The sequence continues at coordinate 47,326 of NZ_BLIJ01000068.1, read as the reverse complement.
AACTGCCTTTGCATTTTTCTCGGCTTCATCAAGCGCGTCGTTGAACTGTTGAATAAGTGTAAAGTCCACGGCGTTAACTTTTCCGTCGTCAAAGGTGATCACTGCAATATCGTTATTAATAGCTAAATTAAACGCCATGGTATGTCCTGTAACTTTCAAGGTAGGGATAAATGTACGTTACACTTTTTTAAGCGCAACTTTCTAACAGTGATTGTAGGTAATTGATATCTATTATGATAGTGCTTTATGTATCATCTTCGAGGTACGTGCCCTGATTATCGGAGATTATTCGGGGAAGTTCTGCAATAAGCTTCTTTTTATATCGGCGCTGCCTGCGACGTGCCTTTGCATTATTAGCTCGCCAGGAAGCGCGCTTATCTTGCACAACATCCTCTAAGTCTTGCGCATCTTCAATTCTACTTGCATCAAAAAGAGACGTTCTTCTTGGCATATCAAAAATCCAAACGGTATTGCTTTTTCCGCCAAAGTTTAGAGCGTTCGTTTAGCGTGTGAAGTGATACACTTTCACAAGCTATGCGCTTAGCAAGCTGCGCCGCAGCAATTGCATGTTCCTCTGATAGGTTTTGATAAGCGGGGGAGGGAATAACGTCGTACCACGCGCATCCGCAAACATTGTCCAAAATGATCCGCATGAAGCAGTGGTCATTGTGTATTGGCCAGGTATTTTTCTTCGTAGCCGCAATAGAAGGCAACACATTTTTTGCGTAATGCAAAAACTGATTGAGGCTTACCTCATGTTCTTTAGATTCAAAAGGCCTGGGGGTTGTTTTCATAGCGTTTGAAAGTAGGTTCTGTAAAACACCGTTTAATTAAAAAGTGTGTCGTTTGCGGCTCTAATTAAAAGAGTCGGTAAAATATACCGTTAGCTTTATTAAGAGTTTACACGACAACGGGGAATTTCAGCGTTACACTAATTTTAGTTTTTTGGTTTCAGAGCTATTTGCTCTTTTTTACTACATGGTTGTTTAATGCGCCCTCATTTGAAAATACTCGTTATAGAAGATGCTGTTGACCTGCTCGAACAAATTACCTCAAGCATAGGTAATACTATCAACTACTTTGATAGGAGCGATGTTGAAATAAGTTTGTTAGAGGCAAGCTCAGTAGCAAAGGCGCTGCAGCTTGTTCGTGAAGACGGTGATATTCAGGCGGTAGTTTTTAGTTGGGATGTAGTCGCAAGAGTCAGTGAACTTTCAGAAACTAGCCAACTCAACCTTGCAACGCAAGGAAGTCAGCAATCTGAAGGTAGTAAGGCAAACGATACGGTTGATGGTCAGAAACCAGGTGAAGATCTGCAATCAAGCACTGGCGCTACCGTTGAAAATAACGCCAAAGTCATTGATGCTATCAAACGTATTAGACCAGAACTGCCCGTTTATGTGTTAGGCGATGCGGTTAAGGGCTTGGATATCGTAAACCAAGCTAACGGTATTGAGTCGTTTTTCTATCGCAACGATATAATTTCAGATCCGGAATCAATCCTCGGTTACATCATTAACGATTTTGATGACAGAAACGAGACACCATTTTGGACGGAATACAAAGATTACGTTGTAGAAGCGAATGATTCGTGGCACACACCAGGGCATAGCGGCGGTGCAAGCTTCAGAAATTCACCTTATATCAGCGACTTTTACCGCTTCTTCGGACGCAATGTATTCGTAAGCGATTTATCGGTAAGCGTTGATTCTTTGGGGTCGTTATCTGATGGCACTCACGCTATCGGCAAGGCGCAAGCTGCTGTCGCGAATACATTTGAAGTACGGCATTCTTATTTCGTAACGAACGGTTCGTCGACCTCTAACAAGATTATTCTGCAAACGCTGTTACGTGAGGGCGACAAAGTCATTGCCGATAGAAATTGCCATAAATCAGTGCACTACGGCATTATTCAAGCGCGCGCCATGCCAGTTTATTTAGATAGTGTGTTCAACCCAGAATATGGGATTTTTTCACCGCCTAAAATGTCACAAATTAAGGCGTTAATTGAAGAGAATACCGACGCTAAGCTAATCGTGCTGACCGGTTGTACCTATGACGGCTTGCTAACCGATTTGAAGCAAGTGGTTAAACTTGCCCATGAACATGATATCAAAGTCTTCATTGACGAAGCCTGGTTTGCCTACTCGCTATTTCATCCTGCGCTACGAAACTACTCAGCAATTGCCGCTGGCGCAGACTATATTACGCATTCCGCTCACAAGGTGGTGTCGGCGTTTTCTCAAGCATCGTTTATCCACGTTAACGATCCTGATTTTGATAAGGACTTCTTTAAAGAAGTGTTTGCCATTCACACCAGTACGTCACCTAAATATCAGTTAATTGCGTCTCTTGATGTGTGCCGTCAGCAGCTGGAAATGGAAGGCTACAAAATACTGAATGAGTTATTAAGTAATGTAGCCGAACTTAAATCCCAAATGGCTAAGTTCAAGCGCCTGAAAGTATTGTCACCGGACGACTTCGCAAAAATGTTTTCTCATTTTGAAAGTGACAACATAGGACACGACCCGCTTAAAATACTTATCGATGTGTCTGCGCTTGAGTATTCAAATCAAGAAATACATCGATTTCTGATGGATGAGGTCGGGTTAGAAATAGAGAAGTTTACTCATAGCACGATACTAGTTTTACTCACACTCGGCGGAATGCGTTCTAAAATCGTTAGACTATATAACGCTTTAAAGCGTCTGGACGATGGTGCGGTTAATTTAAGCAAGCGCAAAAATAAAAGCCCGCTGCCAGCAGATATTCCACCCATTCAGTTAGATGATCTACCATCAAAAGCGTTTTTTAGTAAGCGAGAGGCTATCGCATGGCAGAACAGTATCGGTCGCACGGCAGCTGGCTTAATTACACCTTACCCGCCGGGCATTCCACTTATTGTTCCAGGGCAGAAAGTAGAGCAGGCGCACATTGATTATCTTCAGGCATTGGCAAGTCAGAAGCTTACCGTGCAAGGAATTTATGACGGTGAAATTTATGTTGTTGATGACCAAGAATAGAAAAGGGCTAGCCAAAATAGTCTGAACGATGCTAAAGCTCTCAAGTGTTACAAAACTCGTCCGTTGAACAGTTTCTATCTAAACGTTTATTTCTTATTTTGTTAGGGCTTCGAATGGAAGCTAATCGAAACAAGGATATGAAAATGAAAGAATTAGATACGAAAGAAATCGAAATGGTGTCCGGCGGCTTTGATGGTTGGGAGCAACTAGGCATTGGGATTGCCATGATTGGTTTGGGAATTGCAATTGTCGGGACGGCAGGGCTAGCAACTGTGCCTATAGCACTCGCGGGCGCTGCAACACTTGGTGAAATTGGCATTGGTGCTGTTGGTGTTGGTTTGGCTGGCGCAGGTGGTTTTGCTGCTGGCTCGTCGCTAACGTCAACGAGTGATGACAAGAAAGAATCAACAACATTAGATGAATAGACCAATGTACGGGGTACAAATCCGCGGTGGTGACATCACCTCAATCGCATCTCTACGGGTCTTGCGTACTCTATGGCCGCTTTCATTAAAAGCGGTAGAGAAATTGGCAGCAGCATTGGAAAAGCAAAACGAGTATGTACTTGTAGAAGGTGTTACATATGAATTTGCAGCAGAGCTTGCACAAGAGTTTGAAAGTGCAAATGTTGTGTGTCAGATCTCACCAAGTGATAAAAAAGAGGCCTGCTTTTGTATTCCAATTGGAGAGAAGCGCAAGCGTTGGAATGCTGCAGGTCTATTGGTACCTCGGTAATTAAAAGGCGTTTACAAGTTATTTGAAACGCCTTTTCAATAATCTCCTTTGTCTAGTATCTGACCACTACAATCTTTTACTGTCATTATTTGTTTCACTATTAAGACTTGCAGCTTTGCGTTTTTGGTTTCATACCTTACACTTGCGCCGAAAGTTATAAAAAGGCGATGCAAATGAAACTAAGTGACGTGAAAAAGCTTCATCAAAAGAAATTTAGAACGCAGTTTGGATTTTATTTAGTTGAAGGGGAGCACTTAGTTCTAGAGTTAATTAACGTTGCTCGAAACAAGGCGCAAAGTACAGGCAATATCACGCTTTATATTACGGCTGAGTATGAGCCGTGGGTGAAAGAATACGTAATTCCATCTAATGTTCAGATGAACGTTGAAACGGTATCGTCGCAACAAATGCAGCAACTAAGCGATACGAAGTCACCACAAGGTATTATTGCTCGTGTTCCGCTTCCCAACGCTACGTTAATTACAGAGCAGTCAACAACTAGCAATAATGCGCACAGTTTCAGCACCGAAAAGTACATCTACCTTTATGAGGTTCAAGACCCGGGCAATTTAGGCACCATACTAAGAACCCTAGCTTGGTTTGGTAATTTCACGTTACTGCTTAGCCCAAACAGCGTAGACCCATACAATTCAAAAGTCGTGCGCTCTAGCATGGGGGCTATTTTCCACGTCAAAATGGAATTAAATGTACCGCTTGAAAGTTTGGCAGAACGGTTTGAACGCTTCGCTTTTTTAGACATGGATGGTAGAAGTATCACCTCAGAGACCTTCGGCAATTATCAGTGCTATCTTTTTGGCAACGAAGCGCGTGGAGTGCCGTCGAATGCGCTTTCAGCGCTTAACGCAACGGCATATACCATTGCCGGAAGTGGCAAAATAGACTCATTAAATTTAGCTAGCGCTGTCAATGTCTGCGCATATGAACTAACCCGTTCAGCTTAGCGTTTACAACTCGATCACGATAGGAATTAACCATGGCATTACAATGGTTCCCTGGGCACATGCACAAGGCCCTGAAAGAAATTAAAGAGTCGCTTAGTCAAGTGGACATTCTTATTGAAGTACTTGATGCACGTATTCCGTATTCTAGTGAAAACCCAGAAATTGCAAAAATACGCGGTGATAAACCCTGTATTAAAATTCTGAATAAATATGACTTAGCCGACCCTGAGATAACTGCCCGCTGGCAGGAAAGCTTGGAAAAAGAGCGCGGCGTAAAAACGATTACCACATCAAGTGACAACCCTGGTAACAGTAAGCAGATAATGCAGCTTGTTAAGAGTATTTGTGCTTATAAAGAGGGCCAACCCAAAGCGATAAAAGCAATGATTACCGGTATTCCTAATGTGGGTAAGTCAACGCTCATCAATATATTGGCAGAGCGTATCATCGCAAAAACCGGCAATGAGCCTGCTGTTACTAAAAGTCAGCAGCGTATCAATTTGGGCAGTGGCATTATCTTATTTGATACGCCAGGGGTGCTATGGCCGAAATTAGAAAATCCGCATTCTATTTACCGCTTGGCTTCATCGGGAGCCGTAAAAAATACAGCAATGGAATACGATGATGTTGGTTTTTTTGCTGCTGATTATCTCATTAAAGCGTATCCCGACGTTATGAAAGAGCGTTATAAGCTTGAAGAGCTGCCGGATACAGAGATTGAGTTTTTAGAGGCCGCCGCGAGAAACCGCGGAGCAATACAGGCAGGCGGCCGTGTAAACCTACATAAAATTTGTGAAATTCTGCTTAAAGAACTGCAGTCAGGCAAGCTAGGGCGAATTACTTTAGAAACCCCTGAAATGCTTGAAGTTGAGAAAAAAGAAATGGAGTTGGAAGCGATTAAGAAGGCTGAAGCAAAAGCTAAACGTAAAGCAAAATTTAAAACAGGCTCGCTGACGCCAGATAAAAAGGACCGAAAAGAGAAGCGAGAAGAGAAGCGCCAAGAACAGAGCCGTAGAATGCGCGCGGGTAACAAAAAATAAAAAATTAAAAACTAATTTTAAAAAAACTGCATCCAAGCATTCGTCTTAGTCGTTTGGTTTACATGTTGTTTACATTTGAGCGTTTCCTGAACAGGGTGCGTTCAAATTAAACGGCATGTGAACTCAACGATAATAGGATGCCACAATGCACAAACGTCCACTGTTAGTACCCACACTTACACTACTTACTCTTAGTATCACTCCTCACTTTGCTCTTGCTGATCGCAACAAAGGTAAAGTGCCAATAGTCACTCCAGAATGCTCAAATATTGCTGTGTGTAAACAGCAGGGTATCTTCACTGACCCATTCGAAGAGCCGCTGGTTACGGGTGAGTTTCCCGATCAAGACAACACCAACATAACTAATCCTCTCAACAATTACCCAGATAACGGTAAGTGCGAAGAGAATGAAGATGGTGTGCTTAAATGCAAACCTGCAGCAGGCAGCTTGGCACTATTGAACGATGGCCGTATTCTTTATTTTAATGCATTGGAAGGCACTGAGAACGTTGAGTACAACGCGTTACTAGAAATAGGCTCTGCCATTATAAACGATCAAACTCGCGTATTGACCATGAAAAATGACAGTGCGAGCTGGATTGCACCTTCTCCCGTAGACGCTGGCGCCAACCCTGACGGAAATGATTCTGAAACCATCATTGGCGACATCACCGGTTTTTTAGGTACATCCCTGCCACTTGATTTAAACACAGATGATGAGAGAACCAATAACGACGGCGCACTTTTCTGTGCTGATTTAGTGGGCTTGCCCAACGGGGAACTTATGGCGGTAGGCGGCACTGATTACTATCATGAACCAGGAGTCAGTACGAGCTTGCTTGGCGAGCCCATTAATTTTGGACTGTCTGAATTAGAAGGGTTGAAAAACAGTCGTATTTTTAACCCTGAAGATAATAGCTGGCGAAAAACAGGAGATATGAACTTTGGGCGCTGGTATCCAAGCGCTTTATCGTTGGCTAACGGTAACGTCTTAGTTGCTAGCGGTGTCACTAAGCTCGTGAAGCCAGTTTATTTAACCCGACCAGAAACCTCAGGTCGAAATGTTACGGTTACCGAAACCTACGACACATCTTGCGGCGAGTGGAAGGACAACGGACCTTTAGCAGAACGTTCATTACCCTTGTATCCAAGATTACACTTGCTACCTAATGGCCACGTCTTCTACAACGGGGGCGGGCAGGCGTTTAATCCATTTGGGCAGAGTTACGACCAAGCGCTTTGGAATATAGTAGCGGCTTACGATCCTCAATCTAAAACGTGGGCTGACCTTGGGTTTGCGGGGCTACCGCTTCACCTAAGCGAAGCTGGGATAGGAGATCTTACAAGTTTTCTTAGTATAACCAATACCGAATCAAGCACATCGTTAAATGGGTTGCTTACCGGTTTAACGGAAGAATTTATTGCTAATCCATTTGACGCGCTAGCCCCTATCATTGACGACCCTTACAGACTTGCTGATGTGCAGGCTCTGTTAGGGGCCGGTTTTAGAGGTTCCACATTCTCTATGATGATGCCACTAACGCCAGACGATAATGGGGTTTACAGTAAAGCTGAGTTTCTCACAGCCGGTGGTGTATTAACAGGTGTTGCTGCAACAAGCCCTGGTTTGTATGTTGGTACAAACTTGGCCCGTATTGATTCGGTGACCATTGATGGGGAAAAAATGCTTTATGACTCACGTTCAACGGGAAGCCTTCAACAAGGTCGTTGGTACGGTACAGGTGTATTGCTCCCCACCGGAGAAGTTTTAGTCGTATCAGGGGCTGACAGGGATGAGGTGGTGCTACCTGGCGCTGGGAAACCTATTCTGAAAGCCGAAATTTTCGACCCTGAAACAGAAACATTTAGGCAGGTTGCCGAGCAAAATCGACCGCGTACATATCACAACTCTGCTGCATTGTTGCCAGATGGTAGTGTCTTAATAGGTGGACATGCCCCCATTAACACCGCTTATGCATACAGCGTTACGTTACCGGGCTTTTCACCAAACGATGGCAGAGATCCTTCTTTTGAAATCTATAAACCTGCCTATATGTTTGGCGATAGACCCGCTATAGGAAGACAAAACAAGGCTGTTGGTGTGGGCGAACGTCTTAGAATTGGCTTGAAAAACACAGATGCAGCAACCGCCAAAATGAATGCCAATATCGAGTCAGTGGTGCTGATACGAAGAACAAACATTACCCATCTTATTGATGGTGACCAGCGCAGTGTAGTGCTTCCCATAGTGCGTCACAATACAGATAGGATTGTCGTGCAAATGCCATCGCAGCAAGCAGTAGTGCCACCTGGCGATTACATGCTTTTTGTTAACGCTCGCGATGAAAATGGTGAATTAGTTCCATCGGCGTCAAAGACCATCACGGTGACGGGCGAACTTTCTGCAATGTGTAACTAGGGGAAGTGATCATGATTAAGACATTAACTACCGTGTTAGCATTTTTTCTAGCATCTTGTGTTATATCCTCAAACGTTTACGCGCATGGAGCATCAGTTGTCGCCGGAGAGTGGCTCCCTGTTATTGATGAGCGGGGTAAAAGCGAAGCCGCTATTTTGTCTCAAATACAAAGTTCGCCTTTGGGAAACGAAATACTTGTGCAATATGAGGGCGAGGGAAAATTAGAAGTGCTTGGCGATGACAATGAGCCTTTCATTCGCATCACAAAAAGCGGAGTTTATGCCAACTGGGATCACCCTATGTGGTTTAAAGTGCAAACCGCAGGGCCCAGACCTTTGCCAGAGTGGGTAACAGATCAAAAGCTCGAATCAAAATGGACCCAAGTTAGTGAGCGAAATTACTATGGTTGGTATGACAAACGGTTGGAAAAAACTGATGAACACGCAGAACGCTGGAGTATCGCGCTAGCGGTAAACGGCCAGCGCCAAGACCTTTCTGGGTATTTCAAATCACTGACGCCACCGAGTAAGCGCACATTAGTTACGGTAGACAATAACGCGGCGCCTATTGCAGACCTGACAGCTATGGTAATTCCTGGTCCTGAACGAGCGATAAGGGTAAGTTATCAGGGCGACCATCACATGGTAGTGCTTGATGAATACGACGAGCCCATGTTGAGATTTAGTCCAAAGGGCGTAGAGGCAAACACGCAAAGTAAAGGCTGGAAACAACTTGGTCGCTCGCCAGTGGATTCTAACGCTAAATGGGTGAAGCTTTCTACACAAGCAGCTTATACATGGCCAGATAGTCGTTTAGACAACGATGAACAAGAAAAATGGAAAATTCCTGTGTTCTGTCACCAAGATAAAAAAGTGAAGTTTATTCAGGGAGGGTGGGTAGAGATAGCTCGCCTTTAAGCTTGCAACTTTCTTTTTGCAAAAGTAACTTAGGCGATAGTTTTTGGTGTTTGCGCAGTGGTTTTGCGCAAACACTTTTCGCTTTTTTAAGCAGTCAAAGGGGAAGATATTGTCAGACATAATCATGAGTAATAAAAATCAGAGCAATGCTCACCATGCAAATGCAACCCGCTTTGATAAAACACTGTTTGAAACGCTAAAATTCCAAGCTGAGACTAACGAACGCCGCCGTGCCCACTTTAATGTTCACAAAACATATCAAGATGTCGTCCAGCGTCTTTTTATTGCCATGATGCCTGACTCTTATGTACGTCCTCACCGGCACATACAACCACACAAATGGGAGTTTTTCATGGTGCTTGAAGGTGAGCTGGATATTCTCTTTTTTGATGACGAGAGTGAAGGACAGTTGGTTGAAAGAATTACCTTAAAAGCAGGCGGAGAAACTAGCGGTGTGGAAATACCTCCAAATGTTTGGCATGCAACAGTCTGCCATAGCCCGGTCGTTTTTATGGAAGTAAAACAAGGCCCCTATAAGGCTACAGACGATAAGGGGTTTGCACCCTGGTCGCCCGAGGAAGGAAGTCATTTAGTTCCACAGTTTTTGAATGCGCTAAAGCGTGCCGAGGAAGGGGACTTTGTCGGTGTTCTTTAGATGTTTTTTAAGATTAATATGAAAGGCGTGAACGACGCACACAAATACTTTCCTTTTTGGAAAGTCGTTGCTATTGCTTAACGACATGGTATGGTTAAGGATAAGTCACAAGGGGCGGCTACTGTTTTTGTTAAAAACACCTACGCCTCAGTTTTCGTATAGTTGCGGCAAAAGACCGCAGTTATAAGCACATTGTACAAGAGAATTATTATGCAAAACGTTTCAACTGGTTATTTTTATAATTTTAATTACTGATTGCACCTGACCGTCGGTGTTCAGGGGCAAGTATTGGCTTCTGGGCACTGCAGGTAGAACGTTTTGCAAAAGCCCAGAAGGTATCACCATCTGGGCTTTTTTAATGCCCGTAATTCTCGGTAAAAAACAATGAAAGAAATCACATTAGGTGACATTAGAAAGCAACATAGAGTTAAACAAGAGGTGGTAGCTATGGCGTTATCAGTGACCGCTTCGGGCGTAAGCAAATTAGAATCGAAGAGAATTCAAGACGTGTCATTGCAGAGGGCTGCGGCTTATTTAGCAGCGGTTGGCGGTACTATGAAGATTGAAGTGACTATGCCAGATGGCGCTACCCTACATGTAGGGTAGCGATAGTTCATTAGTGACGCTGTTTACCTGTGTTTGGTTGAAGCCGCCATTTTTATTTAAGTGCAAATTTTCAGTTAAAAAGCTACTGGTAATAGGCTACGCTGTTTTCTCTAAAGCGGCGTGACATGGCGAACGTGTGGAGCCATTCCTTAAATGAAATACCTCGCGCACTTTGTTCATTGTAAAATGGGCTTGGTGAGGACACTGGGAAAGCATTGTCTTCACAGAAATCGTTAAGCACCATATGACACGTACCTTCTCCTAGGTAAAACTGATAGTTCCAAGTAAGTGCCGACAGCGCGTGTATCGAAGCGTTTGCTTGAATCTGCCACCCAAGAATATAACCTAAATCCGATTCTGTTACGCCCCAAGTAGTTGGATCTAAGTTGCCTCGTGATACTTGATCGGAGATCTTAGAAAACTGAATTTGAACAATATCAGTTCCTGTAGAGTACTGTGCGAAACGATTCCACGGATATTGATACGCTAAACGCAACATCACCTGCTTATTAAGGGTTAGGTGGTTGAAGTTTCCGATTAACGACTGAAAGTTTCTTGGCAGCGTATCTTCAATTCCCCAAGGACCCTGATAATTTAATACGGTTTGCGTAAAGCCCTTTGAAATGACTCCAAGAGATGCATCCGCAAAGAGTGCAACTTTGGTGCGGCCAAACAATGATTGGAAGTAAGGAAAATTGAAGATTGCACCATAGCCACCGGCGCTGCTACCGCTGAGCAATACCTTGTTCGGTTTAAGGTCAGCACTACGTATTTTATCTTTGATCCACTGCATAACAACTAAAGCGTTGTCGTGACCACGGTGTTTTAAAGTGACTTCAGCGCCAGGTACACCAGTAACAATACCAAGCTCGTCAACATATTGCGTATCTTTAGAACCTAGGTGTAAGTCGCCGGTGCAGTATGGAATGAAAACTTTTGACCACGATTGAAATGGATTTTCTTCGGTATCTTCAAATATACCGCCGGAAATAAACGGTGTATTTTCAATTACAGCAGACGGATTGTATGCCGCTCGCGACATGGGATTATCGTCAAATTCTAGCTGCATGGAAGCAAGACAGGTCGCATCATCCCAACAGGCACCCCCGCCATTAAAGTAAATAAGTATATTTTCGCTCTCACCTTGCTCAAAGTAAAAGGAAAATGGGTTTGGCGCTAATCCTTCAGGCCCAGGTAAAGCGGGAAGGGAGCATGATGGGTAGGCAATTTTTTCACCTCCACCGGGTATTGATACAGCTACCTCGTTATCAGGCGTAATTTTTTCCCATTGAGCAAGCGCATTATGCGCAAAGAAACATAGTGCAAGTGCGGCAAAGTAACGAATACGTTTAGCGTAAAAATGCATAAACAATTCCTTTTGTGATTAAAATATATGAGTGAAAGTAAAGAACTTACCCAAGGCCATGATAAGAGTTATGAACTTCCTTAAACTCTTCCACTAGTTCTTGTTGGGGCAATTCGCACCGTGATAAACAAAATAAATCGGCGCAAGTTATACAAGAATACCATTTGCACAGTGCTGGGTGTCGCACAATGGCCTTTGGGGAAGTCTAAGATTAAAGCATTTGCAGTCGCTGTCCAGCTTTCATAAGGCGTTTTAACGTATAGAATCACTATATTTTTATGACCAATCGCTTTAACTAAAATACGCATGGGGTAAAATATAGTTAAATCGATTACAAGGAGTCTTACATGGCCGTTCACGAAATTACTCACCCGCTTATCGCACATAAAATCGGGCTTATGCGATACGCTAAAATAAGCAGCAAAGATTTTCGCGAATTAGCTTCAGAAGTAGGCAACTTGCTGACCTATGAAGCGACACGAACCTTACCTACTGAAAGAGCAACGATAAAGAGTTGGTCCGGTGACGATGTTGAAGTAAGACAGATTAAAGGCAAGAAAATAACGGTTGTGCCAATTCTTCGCGCAGGTCTGGGAATGCTTGAAGGTGTACTCAAACTTATTCCGAACGCCAAGATTAGTGTAGTAGGGCTTTATCGTGATGAAGAAACGCTGCAACCGGTGGCTTATTTTGACAAGGTAGTAAAAAACATTGATGAGCGCACTGCACTTATTGTTGATCCCATGCTTGCCACCGGCGGAACCCTCATTGCCACTATTGACCTGCTGAAGGAAAAAGGCTGCACTAAAATTATGGGGCTTTTTCTTGTTGCAGCTCCTGAGGGCATAAAGGCTGTTGTTGAAGCACACCCTGACGTTGATATTTTTACCGCTGCTATCGATGAGCGATTAAATGAAAAGGGCTATATATTGCCGGGACTAGGCGACGCGGGTGATAAAATCTTCGGAACTCGATAACATTATTAAGAACTTAACATTAAGTTGTTCAAAGGTTTGTTAAATCAGGTATCTTTTAAACGTTAAAATTATTGAGTTAAACGTTTAAGAAGGTGTTACAATCGAAGGGTAGTCAAAGTGCGCGCTGACTGCCCTTCATTGTTTTAGCGTAGGGCACTCAGCTTCGTTAAATGAGTTAAAAATTAATGAACAAAACAAAACTAACCCTTAAAGACGTTGCTGAGCAAATAGGTGTCTCGACAGCGACAATTTCAAATGCTTTCAATCGTCCCGATCAATTATCTAAGTCAAAGCGCGAAGAAATCCTGGCGCAATGCAAAAAAATTGGATACAGCGGACCAAACAAAGCCGCCCAAATTCTTAGAAAAGGTACTTCAAATATTGTGGCTTTAGTACTGGCAGACAGCATTTCCTATATGGTTAGTGATCCTGTAGCAAGTACCTTTATAAAGGGTGCCTCCTCTGCGTTACAGGAAAGTGGTAAACACTTGCTTCTCTATGCAGGCGACTCGAATAGTATTGCTGACGTTGTAGACTTTGTTGATGGATTTATCTGCTATGGTCAACCTCGTAATGTAAATCTTATTAGAGAACTGGCTGCCTCACCTAAGCCTGTAGTTACGGTCGATTTTGATATTGATAATAAGCCCTCAATCAATATTGATAATGAGGAAGCAGCTTATCAGGTGGCGAGTCATGCTTTAAGTAAAGGCGACGCAGTCGCAATTCTAGGGTTACGACTTATTGACTCTCCTGCAACCTGCCGTATTTATGATAGCCCTCTTATTGATGTTGAAACCTCTATTGCTCACCGACGTTTAGATGGCTATTTAAGGGCTGCTGAAGATAAAAATGTGGTCGTAACGAACGAAGCCATTTGGCATCTACCAGAAAGTGATAGACACTTCGCGCGGCAAGCTGCAAAAGAAGTGCTTACTAGCTCTCCTAGACCTAACGTTGTCCTTTGCATGAGTGACATCATAGCGTTAGAGCTGTTGCATATGGCACTTGAAATGGACATCAAGGTTCCACAAGAATTAAAAATTACCGGTTTCGACGGCATTGAAGAAGCCGAGAGGGCGCGTCCAAGCTTAACAACGGTATGTCAATCTAGCTCTCAAAAGGGCGTAGAAGCTGCAAAATCGCTTTTAGACCATGTTAAATCTAAAAATACGCTGCCGTTTGAAGTACGTTTGGGTGAAACGGTCTAGAAAAACGCTTTGCCTGTGAAAAAATGTGCTTTGAAAGGGCCTGCATTTTCAAATGTGTTGAGTAAACGAAGGACCAGACAGCGATTACAATTTAAATAAGTATTTGTGTCGACTAGGCTCCCTGCCTTTTATCGCTAAAGGTTTTCTGTTTACAACTATGCAACATTGATGCGGGTGAATTCAGAAGTAAAAGCATCTTAATTATTTAAGATGCTTCTTTTTTAGCTGTGTTTAGAAACATCAAGATATAGAGTTTCAAAAAAAATGTTAACAGTATCGCAAGAAACCTAGTGGTAAGCTGCTATTACCAAAACGGTTTAGATTGAGAGTGTAAAGGCTATTAAATGAGCTAATGGACGGATCCTGAATTGCAGTGAATTTACTTTAAGAACCCATTAGGCCAATTAAGCCTGTTCATCCCAAACAAGCGCTTTGAAGTGTTTTCGGCACATTGATTCATAACGGTCATTTCCGCCAATCTGTACCTGGTCTCCATTTTTAACCGCGTTTCCATTTTCATCGAGCCTAACTACGAAGTTAGCTTTCCTGCCGCAGTGGCACACTGTTTTAAGCTCGAAAAGCTTGTCGGCCCATGCGAGCAGATAGTGACTGCCTTCAAAGGTTTCTCCCAGAAAGTCCGTTCGTAAGCCATAGGCAAGCACCGGAACGTCCAATTCGTCTACCACTTCAACCAGCTGCCGAGCCTGCGTTTTAGTAAGAAATTGGGCTTCGTCGATGAATACACAGTCAGGCTTTCGTTCTTCGCAGTCTTGGCGTATTGATAAGAATAAATCATCTTCTTTGTTGTAGAGCTTAGCGTCTGCTTGCAATCCAATTCTTGAGGTAACTTTACCCACACCATAGCGGTCATCAAGGGCCGCAGTGTAAATAATAGAGTGCATGCCTCGCTCGCGATAATTATAGGCTGATTGAAGAAGAGAGGTTGATTTTCCTGCATTCATCGCAGAATAGTAAAAATAAAGTTGAGCCATGGTGATTAATAATTTTCGTTGTACCAAGAAATAAGGTTATTAGCATCCATAGGTTTCGCATAATAAAAACCTTGCAAGTAGTCTGCACCGAGCGCTGAAACATGTGCTTTTTGTTCTGCAGTTTCAATGCCTTCTGCAATAGTTTTACAGCCAAACTCTTTTGCCATTAATATGGTTGCCCTTATTATGGTATCACTCTCCTCAGTTCTATTCTGTATAAAAGAGCGGTCAATCTTGATAAAGTCGAACGGGATCGACTGGAGTCTGCTTAGTGAGGAGTAGCCGGTTCCGAAGTCATCAATAGATATTTTCACGTTTCTATCAACCAGTTCACTTACTCTTTCGCCTATAAGTTTTTTATCTATCGCAAATACACTTTCAGTAATTTCTAGGTGCAGTTGCGTTGGGGCTATTTGTGTCGATTTAAGCGCACTGTCTAAAATTTTGGAGAAACCGTCGTCTAACATTTGCGCTACTGACACGTTTACTGACATGGATATTTCGTTACCAAACGACCAGTGAGACAGGTCAATTAGGGCTCTGTTTAATACCCATGCTCCGATTTCAGGCATTAAGCCACTTCTTTCTGCAAGTGGAATAAACACGGCGGGGGAAATATAGTCGTCTTCACACTTCCACCTTAACAGCGCTTCAACAGTGAACACGGTATTCGTATTCACATCAATAATTGGCTGATAGAAAACGCTCAATTCACCGTTTTCGATGGCTGTGCGAAGCCTTTCACATTGTTTTTGCTCAATCTTTATTTCAGCATGGAGGGCTTCATTGAAGACGCTGACTGACCCACGCTGTTTACGCTTCTGGTCGTACATGGTTAGATCGGCGTGTTGAATTAGGTCAAGAGCAGCATCACCGTGCGAAGGAAACATTGCAATACCTATGGTGGCATCTAGGGTAATTTGGTTGTCATCCGCAAGGATAGGAATAGTGACCCCACTTCGCATGGCGTGCGCGACGGCTTTGGCCGTATCAATATTCGCGTAGGGTATGACAGCGACGAACTCATCTCCCCCCCAGCGGCCCAAGTGATTATCTTCTGTGTAGTTACGAAGTCTTTTAGCAATTTCGGCCAGTACAATATCGCCAATCTTATGTCCAAGGCTGTCATTCACTTGTTTGAAGCCGTCCAAGTCGATAAACAGAACCGCAAGGGAGTTATCAAGGGCGCGCGTTGTATCTAAAAGATTGTTTAAATGCTTTAAGAAGCCATTTCTGTTGGGCAGATCTGTAAGAGGATCTCTGTTCGAAAGACGATATAATTCAGCGGTTCTTCGCTCGACCTCTGCTTCCAGATTTAAATTAGAAGCATCTAGCTTTTGGTTTGAAGCGATAAGCAGTTGGTTTACTTTCTCTGTTTCATTTCTCTCTATTTTCATTTGCTCCACTAGCTTATTATTTTTAGCCTTGATGTATAAGGTGTTGATAAAAAACTTGTGGTAGCGAAATGCACTAGTAAACATACCAAACCAAAATACAACCCCGAGCACACCTAAAACAAAAAACTCGCCACTTTCATCTAAGATAGCGCATAAAGACATAGGAATAAGAAGCGCAGTCGTGTAAAAGCCAACAAGGTATTTATTGGGTGATAGAACGGTTCCAGCTCCTCCAGACATGGCTGAAAGCACCACCATGGTTGCTGCAAGCTCAACGGTTGCCATGGTTGGATAGAACAAAATAGAGTAAAGCCCCCAAATACTCCCTGTTGTAAACAAGCCAATTGAGAACCTTATCAAAACTGGTCTAGGGTTGTAGTTAGTGCTTACAAGTTTAATACGCCAGTAAATGGCATCCAAAAGACGTGCTATCAACACGCCCATCATTACCATCCAAACCTGAAATTTCTGAGCAAATATTGAAGGAGAGTCATTTTCGAAGAAAAACAATAAACCAGAAAAAGCAAACATAGTCATCAGAAAACCAATGAAACTGTTGCCAATGAGCATATCAGTTGTATCTCGCTCTATCTCAATTTGCGATATTGACTCTTGATCTATATTCAACGAGAAAAACCTTCTAATAATTTGATGCCGTTAAGCGCGTCCGATGAAACCCAAACTAACAAACTATATTGTTTCTTCCTGGGTGTTTTTCGAATTTTTACACTACATTTTAATTTAGCAAAGAACAATAATCATGCTATCGGTTTGGTAGATTTTGAATGAAATCATTAATCAATTTGCTTTTCTTGCTGTTCAAATTGCTTTGCCTTTCTTAATCGATATTTAGTTTTTTACAGTCGTATTTGTCCTTTGTGTTTAACGACAAGGAACCTAAGTATTAACACTTTTGAAAGGTCAGGTAATACTTTCGAAGTAATTTTTTTCACAGGTTGTTTACAATGTTGATTTTTTGTTATACATTCTTAATCGATTAAGTATGTTTGTGTTGCCACCAACCCTAGTAGTTAGGGTAGCGGCTACTTAGGATTTAACAACTCCAACACATTACCGGAGAAAATATGAAAAAACATCACACACTCAACGCACTAACACTAGCCGTTTGTACAGCACTTTCTGGCACGGCTTTCGCTCAAGAATCTGCGACACCAGAGACTGAAGCAAAATCTAAAGAGAAGTTTGAGCAAATCGTTGTTACTGCAGCGCCAGGTGGCGCAACAATGCAGGAAGCGAGTGTTTCAGTTAGCGCTTTTGATGAAGAAGATATTCTTAAGCTAGCGCCTCGCTCAACAGCTGAAGTATTCCGAGCTTTGCCGGGTATTCGTGCTGAATCATCAGGTGGTGGCGGTAACGCAAACATTACAATTCGTGGTATTCCGCTAGCGACAGGCGGCTCTAAGTTTCTTCAGCTTCATGAAGACGGTTTACCAGTACTAGAATATGGTGACATTAACTTTGGTAACGCAGATAACTTCCTACGTTACGATTGGTCAGTGGCGAATGTAGAAGCAGTACGTGGTGGTTCAGCATCAACGTTTGCAAGTAACTCGCCTGGCGGTGTTATCAACATGATCAGCAACACGGGTGAAGTGGGTGGTGGTGCTATCGGTACATCATTCGGTGTTGACTATGAAGAGTTCCGTTTAGATTTCCGCTACGGTGGCGAAATCACTGATGACCTTTTTTATCACATTGCAGGTTTCGCTCGTGGCGGTGAAGGTCCTCGTGAAACTGGTTACAATGGCGATCAAGGCGGTCAGGTTAAATTTAACATTACTAAAATGCTAGATAACGGCCACATCCGTTTCCACTACAAAAATTTGGATGACAAGGTATCAACATATCTTCCTTCACCAGTGCTTGTAAAAGGTGATGGTGAGTACGGCCCGGTACCTGGCTATGATGCAAGTTCACAAGCGCTGAATTCTGCGTATAACACAAACATTTCTACTTTTGACAGCTTCGGAAACCCTGAAAACCGCGACGTACGTGACGGTATCGAGTCTAAAGTTAGCTCTTTCGGTGTAGAAGTTGATTTAGAAGTAGCAGAAAACCTGTTTTTACTTAACAAGTTCCGGATCTCAGACATTTCTGGCGGTTTTATCGCACCATTCACGGATGGTTTCCCAGCAGGCCCAGGTGATGTTTCAAACTTTGCTTCAGCACTTTGCGCTGGCGCAACAGACGGTGATGGCAATGCACTAAACTGTGACAGTACAACGGTTACTTTAGCCAATGGTCCAGGTGCTGGTGAAGTTTATACAGGTCAAGCGTTCACTAACTTACAATTTGATACGCGAATCAATGACCTTGGCAACATGATCAACGATTTCAGCTTGCGTAAAGAGTTTGATAACGGTATCGACCTAACAGTAGGTTACTACTACTCAAACCAAGACATCGCAACAAGCTGGTCTAGCTGGCAGACATTTATTCAAACGCTTGATGGCGACAACTCTCAGCTATTAACTATCACAGATGGTGACGGTGTTGAGCTAGTGTCGAATGGCTTGCTTTCTCCAAGCTTCCTTTCTTGGGAATGGGATCTTAACTACGTTACTAAAGCGCCATACATGAACATCGGTTTTGAACTGTCTGACAACATTCTTATTGATGCGTCTGTACGTCATGACACTACTGAAGCGTCTGGTGAACTAATCAGCTCTTGCTGTGGCGGTAATACTGATTTTGACTTAAACGGTAACGGCGTTATCGAGCAAATCGAAGATGCGTCTGCTACAAACAGTGGTTTCATCAGAGGTGGTGTGATTAATCTAAACCGTGCCGGTGCAGCGTCTCAAATCGTAGATTACAGCGCTAACAACACGTCTTACTCTATCGGTGGTTCATACCTGCTTACTGATAGCCAAACGTTTTTTGCCCGCTACTCAAAAGGTGGCCGTGCCATTGCTGACCGTCTACTTCAGATCGGTGGTACGTTGAATGCTGACGGTAGCTTAACAAGCACTACCTCAGGTTATGACACTACTAAGCAGTTTGAAATCGGTTATAAGTACGGTACAAAAGACCTAATGGTTAACGCAACTTTGTTCGACACCGTTACTGAAGATACACAAGCAGAGGTAACTAGCGGTCTTACGTTTATGCGTGAGTACGAAGCGACAGGTCTTGAACTTGAAGGTCGCTGGAATGCAACGGATAACTTCGTCATGTCTGGTAACTTAACGTGGACAGATGCCGAAATTAGCGATGACGTTAACAACGCTGCATTGGTTGGTAACACGCCTCGCCGTCAAGCGGATTGGATCTGGACTATTACCCCAGAGTACGTTACCGACACATGGTCTGTTGGTGCTTCACTACAAGGCTCTACTGAGTACTTCGTACAAGACAATAATGACCTGAAGCAAGATGGCTACACGCTTGTAAACTTATTTGCTACCTATTGGGTAAACGACCAGTTCTCAGTGTCACTTAACATGAACAATGCGACTGATGAGTTTATCATTACTGAATCAGAAGAAGGTTCTGCTGCAGTAGGTAGCTATGTACGTGCACGTCCTCTGAACGGTCGTACAACAGTACTTTCTCTAAAGTATATGTTTGACTAATAACGAGTGTTTTAACGTGGAAGCACGTTAGAGTATACACAGTATTGAAACGCCCACTTTTCGAAGTGGGCGTTTTTTTTAGTTTTGTTGCTGGTCTAAAAGTGCGAGCTGCTTTGCAATAGCTTCTGATAAATCGTCAACTAAGTGACTATGCTTTTTGTGTATTACATGCACGACATCATGTTCGACGAGGGGAATAAACTCTATTCCTGAACGTCTGAAAAAGTCTTCCTCAGTATGATCGCTTGGCATAATCGCGTAATCAAAGCGTCCGCCGAGCAGCAGATCAATAACATGATGAAAGTCGTCAAATTCAAAGATATTGGCTTTTAACGCACGGGATTGCTTACCCATATTAAAGAAAAAACGTGTAGTAGCTGCTATGGCGTTGTCAGGATCTTCAATAACATCCTTACTACATTTCGCTCCCCTGATGCACAGCAGAAAAGATGCGCCATGAGAAAGCGCGGGAGGAACAATCACGATATTGTTATCAGGCTGAGCAACAACGTCAAAACGAACGACGTCTGCATCCGTCATACCTTGATTTAAAAGCCGCAGGCCGCGCTCCCCTCCAACCTTTTCGAAGGTCACTTCAATTCCAATACTGCGATATGCGCGCTCAATAAGAGGTTTATAAAAATTGTTTACGCGCGGATGATTTAATTCACCAATTACAAAATGCGAATCATCGTGTTCCGCAACGACTTTTAATGGTGAGACTAGAAGCGTAATAACTAGAAGTGTAATAAAAATAGGAAAGATCTTCTTAGCGCTTGAAGCGAGAAACTTACACGTTCTTTTCACTGCGCGATCCTTTCAGCGATTACCCTAATCCCTTAATGGTAGAGCACAAAATGAACAATGAAAAGAAATGGCAAATAACACAAAAAAGCCCCATCGACTGACAGGGCTTTAATTTAGTAAGCTAAAAAACTCAATACTTATGCGGCGTTTTGACCACCGTCAATCGCTTTTAGCGTTTGTGAAGCTGGTAGCAATTCTAAATCGAATGTGTATTCGTCTACACGAACTGCTAACTTGCGCTTCTCATTGTAATCATGAAGCTTCGCTGCTTCGTCAGCTGTTACTACGCCTTTTTCTTGTAGCTTGTTAAGTGCATGCTCAAAAGAAATAAACGGCACTACAGGCTCCTTGCGCAGTGCTTTTTGCACTTTGCCTAACAGGTGTGCAACAGCGTGCTTAGCTTTAAATGCTTGCTCGTTGATGTCGTTGCCATCACCAGGGATAACACGTACAAGATGGGTAAGCTGCTCTTTAACGCTATTATCCTGCATTGACGCAATTGAAAGCTCGCGCACCAAGTCGTCACTAATACCTGCGACACTGTTTGTGTAGGTATTAGTAAGCAGGCGCATCAGACCGCGTGTAGCAGTGTTCGGGAAATTGTTAATAAAGTTGACAATTGCCTGATCCGCTTGCTGTAAAGACCACTGCATCGCGTACTCGAAATACGGTAGAGCTAGTTTTCTGTCTTCAATGCGCTGCTCGTAGAAACGAATTGCTGCCATTGCGCCATATAGGTAGCTCATTACGTCGCCAAGGCGCGCTGAAAGAAGTTCGGCCTTCTTCAGGTCTCCACCCAGAACCGCAAGTGAAAGGTCGGCAAGCGGCGCTAGTTTTGCAGAGATGCTGTTAACACGCTTCTCATATTTACGTACTTCAGGTAGTGCAGACTCACTTTCACGTAGGAAAGGAAGGTAGCCTTTACCCAAGCTGCGGAATGCATTTTTAACGCTGAAGCCCACAGTCTTACGAAGAACTTTGTTGAATTCTGCATCCGCTGAACTTTCGTTGCTGTGAATTAAGTCAACCATATCTTTAAGGTAAGGGTGGCAACGCATTGCACCTTGACCGAAAATCATCAGGTTACGAGTAAGGATGTTTGCACCTTCTACCGTAATTGCAATAGGAAGTGCAGCATAACCACCCGCAAGTGTATTCTGAGGTCCGCGCTGAATTGCTTTACCCGCTTGGATATCCATAGCAGAGTTCATTACATCACGGCCTAGCTCGGTCATGTGATACTTAGCAATAGCTGTTACTACTGATGGCTTAACACCTAAACCTAAACCTTCGGTAGTTAATACGCGCATCGCTTCTAGTAAGAACGTCTTTCCAGCGATGTCTGCCATTTTCTCTTGAATACCTTCGAAGCGACCAATTGGAAGACCAAATTGCTCCCGAACAAATGAATACTCAACCGTACCTTTAAACGCAGATTGTGCTGTCGCAACACCCATAGCTGGAAGTGAGATACCACGTCCCGCACCTAGACAGCTAACAAGCATCTGCCAGCCGCGACCGATGTTCTTTTGGCCACCAATGATGAAGTCCATTGGGATAAATACGTCTTGGCCACGGGTAGTACCGTTATAGAAACGCACGCCCATTGGGTCGTGACGATTTCCAAGCTCAACGCCAGGGTGTGACTTAGGTAACAAGGCACAAGTAATACCTAGTTCTAACTTGTCGCCAAGTAGTTGGTCTGGATCGAATACTTTAAATGCAAGACCAAGTACTGTCGCAATTGGTGCAAGTGTAATGTAACGCTTGTCCCAGCTTACGCGTAGACCAAGCACTTCTTCACCGTTGTACTCGCCTTTGGTAACGATCGCTGCGTCAGGGATTGCACCTGCATCTGAACCTGCCTCTGGGCTAGTAAGCGCGAAACAAGGGATATCGCGGCCGTCAGCCAAGCGAGGTAGCCAATAATCTTGTTGCTCGCTAGTACCGTAATGCATGAGTAACTCGCCAGGGCCTAACGAGTTAGGAACCATAACAGTTACAGCAATCGCACCACTTTTCGCTGCAATTGTTGCAACAATAGTCGAGTTTGCATATGGGCTAAATTCAAGACCACCAAATTTCTTTGGAATGATCATAGAGAAGAAACGGTTTTTGCCCAAGAAATCTAACATTTCCTGAGGGATGTGCTTACCGTTGCCTAAGTCGAAGTCGTCAATCATAGCCAATAGCTCTGCTACTGGCCCATCCATAAACGCTTGCTCTTCAGCACTCAGTTTAGCCTGAGGAATGTCGCGCAATGCCTGCATGTCAGGCTTGCCTTGATAGATAGACGATTCAATCCAAACATCACCCGCATCTAGGGCTTCTTGTTCTGTAACTGAAATTGGGGGTAAAACTTTTTTTAAGCTAGTTCTGATACTCATAGTAACTCATCCGCTCATCTGACCAGTTGTATGATTTTATACTACACCTTATTTGAAAAAGATCAAATATTGTTAAAAACATCTAAATTTCAATGTTTTGGCGTAATTTTGAGACGTCTTTTTTACGAATGAGATGTAAAATCTATTAACATTGCGTGTTTTTAATGTTTAAAAAATGAGCGCATGGCAATGTTGGCATCTGTGTTTTCACTAACGTCGGTAGCCTTGCACGCCTATTTTAGTTGCTGTTGCGCATTTTATTTCAGTGCATTGTCTTTTATAGTTAGCCCACTTTAACAAGGAGATGTCATAAAAATGCGCAGATTTTCACAACCATTCGTTAAACTCTTTTTTGGAAGCGCAGCAATTGCAGCCTTAATGTATTCGAATTTAGCGAGTGCAGACGTTACGGGTTACGCTGTGGCGAACATTGGGTACGGAAACGTTGATACAGAAATAGACAATGAAGCAGACATTAGCTATTCAGCTGCTATAGGCTATCGCTTCCACCGTCAATGGTATATAGAAGGTGGGTATATCTCTTTAATTGATGCTGATAACGACGAGCAATCGATATCTAGCAGAGGCCCTTACGTTGCTTTGTTAGGCAAAGCTAGTAGCCAAAAGGGTGAACTTTATTACAAGTTAGGTGTGGCAAACATAGATATAGAACATGTTTCGATAAATGGTTCGGCCTGTGGTGCAGACGACGTTATTTGTGGGTACGACGACAGTATTGTTGCTGGTCTGGCTGGGTTAGGGTTTGATTATTATGTTGGACTTCAATCTATGGTTCGCGTCGAGTATACCTATTTTGGCGGAAAAGATGATTTCTCAGCGCACATAGTAAACCTAGGATTTAGATATAATTTTTAAATACTGTCACATCTACTATTCTAGAATACATGCTTAATAAGAACTTGCTGTCGTCTGTGTTTCAACACGACCTCTAAGGTAAATTGAGGGATAAATAACCGTTAAATTAACGTTTACTCTCCCAGAGAGTGATTGCTGTTTCGGTGACTGTAATAATCAGACAAATCCAAAAACCGCTAGCTCGTGTAAAAACAAGTAAATTCACCACTATGGATTTACAATGAAAAACGAATTAGACAGCAAGTTCTTACTTCAGGTTTTCGATAAAATTCGTCAACACGGCGCTAAAGAAAATGAGCAGTATAAGCTCAACGGTATTACTGCTTTTACAGACCACGATGGCTACACGCTTTATATCGAAGACGTGCATGTTAAGTTGCAGTTTGGTTTTCATAACCAGTATCACTTCGACTATGACTCAAAAGACCAATATGAGTCATTTGAGAAAAAGCTGAAAGAAATCGATAAAGAGTATTAAGTGCATACAGCCGAACAGTAAATAAAGGCGATGACCAGTGCATCGCCATTATATTCTCAGACTGCCCTTTCATATTGCCTTCACTGGCTGTATACCGTTATTAGCCCCGGAAAAAACCTTCTGCTACAATGCCGACCAATTCATTTCAAGGAAAATAAACATTGGCGGCGGCAATCAAAGCACCTAAGTTCAAACTGGCATTTTTAGGTCCAAAGTTTTGGCCTGTGTGGCTAGGCGTATTCATTTTATATGCGATAACGTGGTTACCGCTTCCTGTCATCCGCGTTATTGGCGGTGTTACGGGTAGGCTTATTGCGTTAATCGTGCCTAAACGCGCCAAAGTTGCGAAACGAAATCTTGCCCTTTGGAACCCGTCATTGTCTGAACGTGAAGTTGAAAAGCTATACAGAGAAAATATTCGTCGTACCGGTATGGCTTTATTCGAAACGGCCATGGGATGGTGGTGGCCGAGCTGGCGCGTAAAGCGCGCAATCGAAATAGAAGGAACCGAACACGTAGAAGCTGCCTTTGCCAATGGGAAAGGGGTTTTTGGCATGGCGCTTCACAACATGAACTTGGAGTTTGCTTGTCGGGGCATTGGTTTTTTTCACCCGAGTATCGCGTTTTATCGTAAACACAATAATCCTCTGGTTGATTATCTTCAGTATCACGGGCGGAACCGTTCGAACAAATACATGATTGATAAACGCAATGCGAAAGCTCTGCTTGCAGCACTGGACGATAAAGAACTGTGTTTATACCTGCCGGACCAAGACTACGGCCCAAAACAAAGCATTTTTGTGCCTTTTGGTGGGGTAAAAGACACGGCAACCACCACAGCAACGCTTATGTTTATTAGGCGCAGTCATTCAGAGCCTATGATCATAACGTCTCAATACACCAAGCGCGGCTATAAAATAAAAATTTATCCACCGCTATCTCAACTGGGTGAGATGAATGATACAGAAGCATTAACCTTGCTTAACCAGCACGTTGACGCCGCAGTAAAAGAGCAGCCAGAGAGTTACCTTTGGATGCATAAGCGTTTTAAAACTAGGCCCGAAAATAATCCTGAATCTCTGTATAAATCACTGTAGATTGTTTGAAAGCGAACGTTGACGCGCCCCGAGCGCTCAAAGGTTAACAAAAGCTGGTAAAAATAGATAAATAGGATAATGGGATTACTCGTTGTTGGTAGACTAAACTAATAATAAGAAGGTGTGAGTTTATGCGCATGTTCTAATGCGCTAGAGGGCTTTGCGGGAACAGATTGGTAGGTTATGGGACAAACAAGTTATTCAAGCTCGTCATTTTGGGCTAAACAAATCGGTATTGCGGTGGTCCTCGTTATTGCTGCAGGTGTTCTTATATACATTTTACAAACGAATGAACAAGCGCCGGCGCCCGCTTCGCAGAAAGAAGAGAAATCTGTGTCAAAAGGGCTAAGCGAGTTCTATCGCGATTTTCGTATGTCTGCCACCGATCCTAAAGAAGAAGAGCAGGGCGATTTCGTTATTGATATCGCCGGTGTGGATGCGAATTTAGATAGCAAGTTAGCCAAAATGTCTAGTCAAACCCGTCCGGTGGAGAAAAACTGGACAGGCGAATACAAAAATCGTGCGTTTAGAGAAGGCAATACTCTACGCGAAGCTATTTCCCAATATGCCCAGGCTGAAGGCATGCAGGTAATTTGGAATTTAGAGCAAGATTTTGTTATTAAATATCAGTTTCAGCTCGATAATACGGTTTCCGGCTCGTTAGCAAAAATCGCTAGTGCTATCGACAGTAGCTTTGAAGGCGAAGTGAAAGCTTACTTATGTGCTGAACAGCGCTCTCTGGTTGTTACTGCAGAAGAAACGGATTTTCTTTCTAAGAATTGTCGACTGCTGAGGGCCTAAGATTCTAGGGTAAGAGGTTAATACGACGTATAGTTACTCTAACCTTAACCGCTCTTGAGCTAGGACCTGTAGAAGTGATCTAGGGTCAATTGATTCGGCGTTTATAACGTAGCTTAATAAACGCCGCTCTTACAATACCGGTTAGTCGCCAAACCTTTTATTCACTGACTTACTCACTGCATTTGCCGAAAAGGTTGTCCCAATGGCGTGTTACTTCCTCGCGTATTGCGTCTAACTCTTCGCTTTGGTCTGCATATTTTGTATCTGCAAGCGTGAGGTGATGATATTGCTCCCGCAGTTTTAAGTACGCCCGTTGCAGCTTCGTAGCAGTCTCAGCAGAAATAATATTGCCTTGGACTGCGCTATCAAAAATACGCAGATTATCTGGATACGTTGTCATACTTTCCACCGACTGCGCATTCGCAAGTACGAAGTATTGCGCCATAAATTCGATGTCAGTAATTCCGCCTACGCACTGTTTTAAGTCAACTTTTTCGTTGTTTTTAGCAAGTAAATGTTCACGCATTTTTAGGCGCATCTTACACACATCTGTCGCCAGCGCTTGTTTGTCTCTTTTTTGGGTTAATATCGTGCTTCTTACGCGATTGAAATCTTCTAATAGTTCAACGTCACCGCAAATAGCGCGAGCGCGAACCAATGCTTGGTGCTCCCAAGTCCATGCTTCTTCTGTCTGATATTTTTCAAATCCGTCAACATGACAGCAAAGCAGCCCTGCATTTCCAGATGGTCGCAAGCGTAAATCGGTTTCATAAAGCTGCCCAAATAATGTCTTTGTGTTGAGCAGGTGCATAATGCGTTGAGCTAGCTTTATATAAAACTGCTGAGCTTCCAGAGATTTTTTACCGTCGGTACTGATACCACGAGGTGCGTTATGCAAAAACACCAAGTCTAAGTCAGAACCATAGCCCAATTCATAACCGCCGAGCTTGCCATATCCTATAACAGCAAAGCCTTTCTCGTTACCTTCCAAATGTGAAGGAACGCCGTAGCGCTCACGCATCTGCATCCAAGCTGCATTTACGGCGTGCTCAAGGATAACTTCGGCTAAAACGGTAAGCTTATCACTTACATTATTTATAGGGAGCGAGTCGCTAATGTCGCTGGCTGCAATGCGAAGCTGTTGACAGAGCTTAAACTGGCGAAGACCGTCCATTAGCATTTCCACATCGTCTTGCTCTATGCGGAGCATGGTCTCTCGAAGCTCAAGCTGATATTCCTTCTTACTGGTATGAATGTCGGTATTCTGTTGCCCTAAATATAGAGGGGTAAGTAATTCATCTAGCAGCAGCGGAAAACGTTTAATTTCTTGCGCAATCCAGTCACTGCGCTCACATAGTTTAACCAGTTGTTTAAGCACATCAGGATTTTCGAGAAGAAGGTCGAGGTAGGTTGTGCGCCCAGTGATAGCTTCAATAACGCCCAGTAACCGGTTGAGAACTTGCGCTGCATGATTCGGGTGTTGATTAATAAGTACGTATAGAATCTCAGGAAGCAATTTGTTTAACGTATCTTCCCCTTTTTGACCTATACGATAGTTTCGCTGCTTGTCTTTAAAGGTCTTAAGCGCGATGTAAATACCGCTGCTGTCCGCCGCCGATAAATAATCGCTAAACGTCTCTGCAAACTCGTCTTCTTGTAGAGGAAGGCGCCAGGCGTCTTGGCAGGCGGTAAATAACTGGTCTTCATCTGAGTGGGTTTCGTGAGATTCTTCCACCAGCTCATTAAAGTGGCCATGTATACGTGCCATAGTAGCGTCGAGCTGCTTAAGAAATTCAGCGTATGTATTATATCCCATTACCTCGGTAAGGGCGCTCTGCTGCCATGGTGCTTCTGGTAAGGTTTGAGTTTGACGGTCCTGGCTTTGCTGAAGTGTATGCTCCACTTTTCTCAAAAAAAGATAATCGTGTTTCAACTGTTCGGTAACGTTACTTTCTACAATGCCGAGTTCACTTAAGGCAGTTAAAGTGCGAAGCAGTGATTTACTCTGTAGGGCAGGTTCTCTTCCACCGTGAATAAGCTGAAAGCTTTGCGCGAAAAACTCAACTTCTCTGATACCACCTGCACCTAGCTTAATGTTGTTATTTAAACGGCGGCGACGAATTTCGGTGGCAATCAACTTCTTCATGTTGCGAAGCGCGTCAAGCGTAGTGAAATCAAGGTAGCGTCTGAAAGTGAAAGGGTGAAGAATACTTTGCAGCCACACTGCGTTTTGTGAATTGTCATCGTTGATAATTCGTGCTTTCACCATGGCAAAACGTTCCCAGTGACGGCCTTGATCTTGATAGTAATCTTCAAAAGCAGCAAAGTGCATAACCAGCGGGCCGGAATCACCAAAGGGGCGAAGGCGCATGTCCACACGGTATACTTGACCGTCGTTGGTTACCTTATTGAGCGCCTGGATAAGTTTCTGCGCAACCTTGGTAAAAAATTGCTGGTTCTCTAAGCTCTTACGGCCGCCTTGCGTTTCACCTTTCTCAGGATAAGCAAAAATTAGGTCGATATCAGAAGAAAAGTTCAGCTCCTTCCCGCCTAATTTACCCATGCCCAAGATATACATGTGCATATCTTGGTTACCGCTTTGTGGCTTTCCATAGCGAATGGCTAAATGGTGATAAATCCACAGGTATGCTTGGGTGATCAACACATCAGCCAATGCTGAGACTTGTATTAGCGAACTTTCAATAGTCTGTTTATTTAACGTATCGAGAAACGTAATACGCGCCATTTCTTGGTTGCGATACTCGCGAAGCACGTTGAGCAAATCGTCTTCGTTTGAAACATCGGAGAGTTTGCCTTTCAACACCGATTCATATTCAGATGAGATATGTTGTGCATCGCTATCTACATAAGGTTTTGGCGGAGCGTTTTGCTGCACTTCATTAAGGTCTACTGGCAGCGCGTCATCTTGTTCACTTGTATTTTGTGTTTGGTTTTTTTGAGGTGTTTTGGGTTTTAGGGATTGGAAACCAATGACATGTGATAAGAAGCTTGGTTTCTGGATAAGCGTTTCTGCCAAAAATGCAGAGCGAGAAAACGCGAGTTTTAATAATTCACTGTATTGTGCTGCAAGTTTTTTATCATCTGCCGTTAACGATGGTGCTGTTAACAATTGCTGCCAGAATTTCTCTGCTTGTTCTACGTTTGTCATGCTATTTTCTTTATCTGTTGGCATAATGCTCGCATCTTTATTGATAATATTCCGGTCTTTAGAAAAAAGCTCGCGTTTTGGTGTTGAAACTCATTCGATAGCGCAAGTATTAAAGGCTTGGGCGTAATTGAAGTTGCTAGCGTCAACACCTGATTCAACCAAGTCCCCATTAAAATAAATCTGAACAAGTTCTTTCCCATCATTGTACAAGTTTGTAATAGATGGAAGTGGCTCATTTAGATGTTATTGTTTTTACAACACTAATTGAATACATAAATATAGAACCTTCTATGTACAAGGAGCAAAGATAACGTGGAAGCCTTAGTAAAACTAGTACCCCTGACACAAGAGCTACTCATTTATTTGGCCATGGATGTGGCGATAGCGTTAGTACTTCTAATGATCATGAAGTGGTTAACTGGTGCATTTAGAAAATATTCAGTCACAGAAGAGTTAGGCGTTAAAGATAACTTTGCTTTCGGTATCAGTATCGCGGGTGGCATGCTGTCTTTATGTATTGTGTTAAGTTCAGTGGTTGGGCGTCATATTGGTATGGGATACCAGGAAGCTGCAATAGGTATGGTTACGTTCGGTATAGTGGGGATCATACTCGTAAAATTCGGGCGCTTTGCTCACGACAAGCTGGTGCTTAATAAGGTAGACACCCATGCAATGATTGCCGAACGAAGTGTAAGTGTAGCACTCGTTGATGCGGCGAGCTTGGTGGCAAGTGCCATTGTGTTGCGCAATATTATGATTTGGGTTGATGGCAGTGATATGAATGCACTGATTGCGATTGTTACTGGTTTTACCGTGGTGCTTACCATGCTGCTGGTGATGACGCGAATTTTAGAATTCAGGTATGCCCGCGATAATCAAAATGACTCGTTTCAAGGCGCGCTTGAAAAAGGGCAGTTAGCACTCGCTATCGAGCATAGCGGCAACCTTCTTGGTACTGCTATGATAGTGTCGGCAGCAAAGAACCTGCTTATTTACAATCCATCGGGTTATGTGAGCAATGTAACAGGCTGGTTGATTGTAAGTGTAGGGCTAGCGATAGCACTTCATTTGCTGGTACTGGCGAGTAAGAAAATAATTCTTTTTGGCATGAATATCCGGCAAGAGGTGGACCATCAGCACAATGTGGGTGTGGCTGCGCTTGGTTTCACGCTAAGTATTGGTAACGCCATGATCATAAACGGTGTTTTAGGCGGGTAGAAGGCTTTTAAGTTCTCATCGGCCAGAGTTGTGCGCGTATCGTTTTTAAACAACTCAGAACGTGTAGGGCTCAACTTGACGGCACATTTCAATCTTCGAACTTTGCCTTTACGCACGCTAAATCGTTGAGCTGCCCTTTTTTGATAATGCCGTCTTTTTGTGGGCGGCTCATTTGCTTCACGGCATATTCAAGCTGGGCTGCATGTATTTTATCTGCTACTTCAAATACCGCTTTAAAGCTCAGCGGCGACTTACCTTTAAGCGCCTTGGCGCCACCTTTAAGTTCGCCCCTGTGTTGTGCGATGCGTCGCTTGGGGTCGGTCGTGATCCCCGTATAAATTTGCCCTAGCTTGTTCTCTATAAGGTAAAGATACCACGGGTTATTTGTACATCCTTGGTGGGTATTGCCGTTCTTGGCTGTTATACTCTGTGCCAATGTTTTTAAAATCTACAAAGTTATTCTCAGCATGATATTACCAGATTTTAGCAAAGCGAAAGTGCTTATTGTTGGCGACCTAATGTTAGACCGCTATTGGAGCGGTGGTACAGGGCGTATATCTCCCGAAGCACCAGTGCCAGTGGTGAACGTTAATAGTTCTGAAGACCGAGCTGGTGGTGCTGCAAACGTTGCAGTAAACGTGGCAACTCTTGGGGCTGAAGTAACTTTGCTGGGCATGTGCGGTAAAGACGAAAATGCGAATATTCTCAGAGAGCGTTTAGAAACTCACAACATACAGTGTCAGTTTTTTGAGGTAGAGGGTTTCGATACCATCACCAAGCTTCGCGTTATGAGCAGAAATCAACAGCTTCTGCGTTTGGATTTTGAAAAAAGCTTTGAACACGCTGATAAATCAGAATTGGAATTGGCTTTTGATAAAGCGCTAGACGAAGCTGATATCGTCATTTTGAGCGATTATGCTAAAGGGTGTTTGAGCAACCCCGCCAAGCTTATTGAAAAGGCACGCAGCAAAAATAAACGTGTGGTAGTCGACCCTAAAGGCAGTGACTTTGGAAAATACGCTGGTGCTGCGCTAGTTACCCCAAATATGGACGAGCTTCGCGGCATTGTCGGCGAGATAGGCAGTGAACAGGTGCTAGTGGAAAAAGCACAATCATTAAAAGAAACATTGAATTTAAGCGCGCTTTTGGTAACTCGCTCGGAAGATGGTATGACGTTGTTTGACGGCGACAACACCGAGTTTCATTTACCGGCAAAAGCGAAAGAGGTGTACGACGTAACTGGGGCAGGGGATACAGTTGTCTCAACGCTCGCTGTTGCCTTGGCTTGTAACTTGCCACTTCAAGCTGCTTGTGTGCTTGCTAACTTAGCCGCAAGTGTCGTGGTTGGAAAGTTAGGTACCTCTACCGTCACTAACACCGAGCTAGCATTAGCGTTAGGCGAACAGTCAGTTCATCTGGACGGCGGTGTAATGACAGAAGACCAGCTGGAGATTGCGCTAAAAGCAGCGAAATCACGAGGCGAGAAAGTGGTAATGACAAACGGCTGTTTTGATATTCTGCACTCTGGCCACGTTGCCTATTTAGAAGAGGCTGCGCAGCTTGGCGACCGATTAATTGTAGCGGTCAATACCGATGCGTCTGTCACTAAATTAAAGGGACCTGGCCGCCCGGTAAATAACGTAAGCCGACGTATGGCAGTACTAGCAGGCCTAAGCGCTGTCGACTGGGTTGTACCTTTTGAAGAAGATACGCCACAGCGCGTTATCGCCCGATTGTTACCCGATGTGCTCGTTAAAGGCGGTGACTACAAGGTTGAAGACATTGCGGGTGGCAAAGAAGTTGTGGCTAATGGCGGTGAAGTTAAGGTGCTTACCTTTGAAGATGGTGTGTCTACCACGGGTATTATAGAACGCATCACGCAAAATAAGCTGCGATAGCATTCAAGGTTTAACAAATAAAGAGATAACACTTCGAGAATGGCGCGTTGTTGGTTACCATATAATCAAAAGTTACGCGCCGCGTCTAGCACCAAAACTATTACGTTTTTTTTGAACGCACATTCTTTAATGGAATAACGGTAAATTGCATGTACGAAAGTTACTACGGACTTAACTCGAAACCGTTTCAGTTAACCCCCGACCCTCAATTTTTCTTCGCGAGTAAATGGCACAAGCGAGCTATGTCTTATTTGCAGTATGGCCTGTCTCAAGCTGAAGGGTTTATTGTGATTACCGGTGGAATAGGCACGGGAAAAACGACCGTTGCCAACAGTCTGCTTGAAGAAATTGAAGACGATATAGCCGCGGCCCAAATTGTAACGCCAAAGCTGTCGCCAGATGAGCTGGTAAAGATGGTAGCGTCTAAATTTGATGTTCCTACGGAAGGGCGTTCGAAAGCGGACATTCTCAAGGCTCTTGAAATATTCTTGTATGACCTAAATAGAGCGGGACGTCGCGCTTTGCTTTTAGTGGATGAAGCGCAGAACCTTCCTCTGGAAAGCATTGAAGAACTAAGAATGCTGAGTAACTTCCAGCTAAACGGCAAGCCGCTAATTCAAAGTTTCTTACTCGGTCAGGAAGAGTTGCAGCCAATTTTGCGTGCGCCGAACATGGAACAGTTTAGGCAGCGTATAGTGGCATCTTGTCATTTGGCACCGCTATCGTTAGAAGAGTGCAAAGAGTATATCGAGTATCGCCTACACCATGCCGGTTGGAACGGCTCTGCATTATTTAGCGATGAAGCGTTAGAGCGCATTCACATGTTCTCTCGCGGTATTCCACGTAAAATTAACACCCTTATGGATAGGGTAATGCTCTACGGTTTTCTGGAAGAGCTTGAAAGCTTTGATGCTAATGCGGTAAACGAAGTAATTGAAGAAGTAAAAGCTGAGATGTTTGAGCCTGATAAAACGGGCGCGGAAGTGACCGAACATATGGGCTTTGCTGACCACCCAGAAAGTCAAACTATCATGACCCCTAAGGGAAATGTTATACGCGATACCAAGTACTATTTGGATATGCTGGCAGAGCTAGTAGACGCATTAGATGACGCTATTTCACAGAAAGTGAAAATGACGCAATACGTTGATAAACTTATGAAGAAAAAGTTTAAGACCTATGTGCGGTTGAAGAGTGATGATAAGCGAGAGTGAGGGTTAGCATAGTTACTAAAGAGTATTTGTTACAAACCTTCGTAAATGATTTCAAACGCTAATCATGTTCAGCCAAGCCATTTAACAAACGCCCTAAGTAGGGCGTTTCTTGCAGCACATTCTATCAGCCAATGCCCTCTAGGGCTCCCCTATGCATACAAAATTGAAGTTGTTTTAGCGTTGAGCGACGCTTCGAAACTTAGTCGTATGTATAGGTGATAGATGCGCTAATACGTCGATCGGTATAGTTATTTCCGAATTGACCACCGGCGTTCAAATCACCTTCTTGCTCAAGATACCGTGCGTCAATACTTGCCTTTAATCGGCGACCGAACTCTCTTTCTAGACCGATAGATGCATTCCAATTATCACTTTCTCCACTGAAAGTTTCTTCTGCTCCCAGACCCGTAATGTTGGCGTAATTAATACTGCTCGTTAAGTTGGTATAACTACCAATTTTATAGGCTAGGTTGGTACCAAAAGAATAGGTGCGCCTTAGTCTATCTTCATCTAAGTAATCATCTTCAGAGTAGCGCCATGAAAAAGCGAGAGTTACGCGAGAAAAGTCATAGCCAGCTTGAAAATTGGCACTTTTACGCAAAATAATATTGTCGTCGAACTCTACGTTTTGAGACGTAATCTGTACTAACTGCTCACCGGCACTGGGTGTGTAGTTTAAGCTATTGGGCTGAAAACAATCGGCGATAGATGTTGTTGCCGTAGGGCAAACGAATACGCCTAAATTCTCTGGGTCGGCAAGAAGCCTTGAGGTATTAGTCACGTCCTCCGTATAACTGAACGATGTTCGCAAATATTTAGAGTTATAGCCGATACTTGCTGAAGCAGATTCACCATAAAAACGACGTCCATAAGTCGCAGCTATGCGAGTGCGGGTGCTTAATGCCCATTGCATGTCTAAACCAATAAAGGTTTCGCCATCGTCTTCTTCGAGATCAGAATCGCTCTTATTTGCCGTAATTGATATATAACGATTTTCAGCCCGACGATAAGTTAAACCTACACCGTACGAATTAAACTCTCTTACTAAGCTGTTTGTATCGTCTCTATCTGATATTTGGTTCGCTTCATGGCGCGCTGTTAGGCGGATGGCCCAGTCGCCATAAACTCGCGTGTCTATAAAGCCGTCACCAGTTCTCGATTCAAAGTCGCCCGTATTTGCTTGTCCGCGCTCGGTATTCTGATAAGTACCGGTCACTGACCAGAGAAAATATTTGGCTTCATCACCATTAATTAAGTTACCAGTAAGTTGGTAACTGTCATTGTTAAGAGCATTATTGTTTGTTATCGACCGTTCAGACGCTGTGTCTGAATATGCCGCTGTGCCTTGGCCTCTGACCCAGTCACCTTGATCAAGGGTGAGCGTTGATGAAAGGCGATTGGACCTTGTTTTCGCGAGACTGTCAGAATTAGCAATAAAGTCGCTAACTAAAAAGTTCGCAGAATTAGTGTTTTGATAATTTAAAGCGCCAGCGGCTTGAAAAGATAACAGGTTTTCAAATGGTACCCACTGCGCTGAATAGCTGTACTCTGCATAATCCTGCCGCTGATTTGCATCGTCATTGTCCCGTTCAAGGTGGGTATAAGTGCCAGACCACAATCCTTGAAATGTTCTAGTTTGATAGGTGGCATTAACTTTTGGGGCAACTGTCAACGTAGTCAGAGAACGGGTACCGTTTTCCTCAGTTTTCACGTTCTGGTGAATGGTGTCGGCAGTAGCCAGAGCATTAACTTCGAGCTTGGCTTGTGCAACGAAGCTTGTTGCTACAGACATAGCAACAAGCGAAAGCTTCATAATTCTATTTTTGGGCATCAAATAACGCCTAATCGTTACGCTCTGAGTAGTAGTACCCATAATATCCGCTTCCATCGGTGTCATTATGAACAGATTTGTTAACCACAAATCCTATGGCCATGTCTGGGTTTAGACGTTCTACAGACATCTTTATATCGCTTATTTTTGCCTTACCTTCTTCCACTACAACCACCGCTTGACCGGCGAAATTTGCGAGTATCGCACTTTCATTGATACCAATGAGTGGTGGAGTGTCGAAAATTACTATTCGATCAGGATATCGGTTAGCAAATTCATCTACGGTTTCGTGCATCTTTTGGCTAGCAAGCAACTCTGTAGATAAGTGGTGCGACTTTCCGGCAGGAATTATTTTTAGTTTGTCGATGTTCGTGGGGTACAGCACATCTGAAATGTCGTCAACATCACCAGTTAAATATTCCATTAGCCCTTTACGACGCTCTAGTCCTAAGGTATTCAAAACATTTGGTTTAAGCACATCGGCGTCAACAAGAAGCACCGTTTTATCCTGCTCTGAGGCTATACTCATTGCCAAATTCGTCGCCGTGAAGGTTTTCCCTTCAGAAGGTCGACTACTTGTAACCATGATAATATTAGGGTTATGTAACGTTTTTGAAAGTGAGCCGAAAGCGTTAGCTAAAAGCTTACGCTTAATTTCTCGATACTCTTCGTTTATTTGCTTGCGCTCACCATTCAAAGAGATATGCCCGTTCTTATCGAGCCTATCAAAATTTATGGTGAACTCATCAAGCGGCGGCCGCTGATTAACGAACTCTTTCTCTTCCGCTACTATCTCTACAGCAGGCAGCTCTTTAGTAGATGAGGTTTCAATGGAAACTTCCGATTCTTTTACTTTGCTTGAAGAGCTGGCTTCTTCAAGTTTGTCTTCTGGTAAATTATTCTGCTTTGCAGCTTTAGCTTCTTTTTGCTTTTGAAGCGCTTTTTCAATGGTGTTTTTCATTAAAGAAGCCCCCCAAATAAATCTATATTCATAATTTCAGCCGCGACTAGCGCTCCATACATAGCCAAAATAGTACCACTAGAGAGTAAAAACACGATAAGTCGAGTTCTATTGGTTTTGTTAATCTGCTCAATGTTCAAGTGCGTGACCGTACCCCAGATAGGGTAATCTGACACATTTAGTAACTGCTTAGGTCGTATTAAAATTGGATTAAGCTGACTAATTAGAAATGCGACAGCTATTCCCGCGCCAAAACCTACCACCAAAACTGCGGTATAAAAAATAAGACGGTTAGGGCCCGAAGGGCGTTTAGGTAATAAAGGTGGTTCTATTATTCTAAATTGAAGGTCTTCCGCTGATACATCTGCTCTTCGAGATAGGTCCGCTGATTCACGGCGAGAAAGTAGCTCTTCGTATTTCTGTTTGGTGACACCGTATTCTCGGTTTAAAGAAGATGACTCAGCTTCAATTTGAGGGATTAAATCAACTTTACTTTCGAGTTCAGAAATTTTGCGTAATAAATCTGTTTCCTTAACTTGAAGTGAGGCAATCTGACTCTCTAAACGGCTTGCTTCTAGTTTAATTTCGCGGTTAAGTTCAGACAGGGGTTGATTGTTATCGCCTTCGTCAGCGCTTAGGAAAGCCTCAATTTCTTTGTCTCTAGAGTCTTCTAAACTTTCTAGTAGTGCTTTAGTTTCTACCACATCAGGGTGCAAATCCGTAAAGCGAAGCGTAAGTCTGTCGAGCTCTTCTTCTAACGCACGTATACGTTCATCGTAGCGGGTGCGAAGGACCGGTTCGTCTTGGTTTGTTACACCAAAACTATCGTTGCGTTTCACACCGCTTATTTGTTTAGTAAGCGTTTCAGCTTGCTGCTGTGTTTGCTTTATCTGAAGGCGCGTAGCTTCTAGCTCATCATTCAAGCTTTGCAAGCTAGAATAATACGAGCCCGCCAGCGGCAGAATGTCGTTGTACTGACGTTTGAAGTTAGCCAAACGTTGCTCTGCTTCTGTAAGGCGTGATTCATATTCGGCAATCTGCTCGTCTAAAAAGCGTCCGGCAGTATCTGTATCTTTGCGGTTATTGCCTAAAGCACCCTCAACGAACAGATCTAATGTTTCTTGAACTACTCTTTGAGCAACCAAAGGCTCTTTATTAGAAAACGAAATATTGTAAATGTTATCTCGTCCAGTCGACGATAGTTTAATTTCCTTCGTAAGTGACGTTACAAGAGATTCAAATTCGTTTTCTGTAGTCGTGGTAATATCAAGATCGCTTTCTCTGGCTATTTTCTCTACGTTACTTCTACTAAGTAATGTTTTGGCCATCATTTGAATTTCTTGGTCAGGATTTGTCTGTATAGCGAGCCCACGTAATAACGGCTGTAATACAGAACGCGTGTCTACGAACACTTGGGCTTTCGACGAATAGACATCAGGAAGGCTGGCTACATACAAAAAGCCAACAGGGCAGATTAACCATGAAAAGATAATAACGTAACGCTTTTTAATCCAAACTCCTTTTACATAATCAAGGATCTGGGTTAGCGTTTGTTGTAAGTCCTGCATTTTATTATTTGTTCCGTTTACTACTTAACAACTAGAACCAAGCTTCTGGAATAATTACGATATCGCCAGGTAGCATATCGACATTTTTAGAGATGTCGCCATCTCGTATCAGGTCGTCGATATCGATTTCGAAGGTCTTTTGTCTTCCTTCAATAACCCTTACAAGTTTTGCGTTGTTTCCGTCAGCAAATTCAGTAAGACCGCCAACGGCTATCATTAAATCAAGAAGGGTCATGTGTTCCGAATAACTGACTGCGCTGGGGTTCGTGGCCTCGCCAATTACTCTAACTTGCTCACTCAATGGGCCTGTGAAGTTATTTACACTTACAGTAACTCTAGGATTGTTGATATAAGTCGAGAGTTGCTCTTCAATTTCTCTGGCTAGCATTGTTGGCGTGCGGCCGGCCACATCGATATCTTCGACTAATGAGGTAGTAACCTTGCCATCGGGACGAACAATGAAGTTTCCTGACACTTCTGGGTTACGCCAAACAAAAATAGTTAACGAGTCGCCTGGGCCTATCAGGTACTGGTAATCGTTCACGTCGGTGGTCAGCGAAGGTCGCGTGGTCGCTTCGGGCAATGCCGCGGTATTACTACAACCGTTAAGACCAATAAATAAAATAGGGGCACAGCATGTAATTAGCGTTCTAAAGCGGAACATAAGAGATCATCCTACACTCATTATGGTTAATATATGGCTTTTGTCGTTTACCCTACGGTAAATGCCACTATAATGCCAATAACAATTGTAGTCTATTGGAATAAATCCCTTTATGATGGGAAAAACGCCGCAGTTTTAGGGGGCCAGGGGTGGCAGTAAACAAGCGCAATCAAAATAAACGCTCAAACATACTAGTAATAACAGAAGCGTTGCTCATAGCTTACATGGGCTATATTTCTCATTTTATACTCACGCAAATCGGAATGTCGCCAAATGTTTCGGTTGAAAAACTTGTTATAAATGTGGGAATGCTTACCGTTTCCATATTACTTTGCTCGTTATCTGTCGGCTTGTATGAAGCCAAACTTAGAGAAACGTTTCGAGGCATAATTCGCCGTATTTTTGTAAGTGTTGGCCTTAGCTATTTTTTAGTAGAAGTATTGAGTCGTGCGTTTTTCGACGACTTGGTCATGGATTCGTATTTTTTACCTGCTTCGGTGTGTTCAATAATTATTACTTTGGTTGTATTTAGATACTTCACTAATCGACTAGGGCTGTTGGGCCTAGGTAAAGTGCGTATTTTAGTGCTTGGTGCCGGAGAAAGGGCATCAATTATTGAAAAACGGATGCGAAGAGATGTTGACCGAATAGGGTTTGAGTTAGTGGGTTTTATCCCTATTCCAGGTGACAATCGCGAAGATGGCATTAAAAAAGAAAAAATAATCCATCTAAAAGTTGATGAGAGCTTCCAGCAGTTTATTGTAGACAATGAAATTGAAGAAATAGTTATTGCTTGTGACCAAAGGCGAGGAACGTTACCGGTAGAAGTTCTGTTTGATTGCAGATTGCGTGGTATAGAAGTAACAGAACTTTTAGATTTCATGGAGCGCGAGACAGGGCAAATTGTAGTTAATCTGATGTATCCAAGTTGGGTCATCTATTCGAACGGTTTCCAAAGTCAGAACTATTTAAGAGATGCGTTAGATTACACGCTTAATGCGATATTAGCATTTTTCATATTTCTCTTTGTTTGGCCAATCATGCTGACAACAGCATTAATAATCTATCTTGATGATGGTCGCAAAACAGGTGTCTCTGTGTTTTACAAACAGGAGCGCGTGGGTTTAAACGGTAAGCTTTTCAAAATCATTAAGTTTAGGAGCATGCGACCTGATGCAGAGAAAGACGGTGCAAAGTGGGCAAGTAAAAACGATGATCGTGTCACCCGCATAGGTCACTTCATTCGAAAATACCGAGTAGATGAATTACCCCAGCTTTTAAATGTATTTAAAGGCGAAATGGCATTTATCGGCCCTCGCCCAGAAAGGCCACAATTTGTAGAGCAGCTTGTTCGTGAGGTGCCTTATTACAATCAGCGCCACAATGTTAAGCCAGGTTTGGCTGGTTGGGCGCAGCTAAATTACCCCTATGGCGCAAGTGTTGAAGATTCCATGGAAAAGCTAAAGTTCGACCTTTATTACGTTAAGCACCAGAGTCTATTGTTAGACATTCTTATTTTAATTCGTACCGTTGAAGTTGTGCTGTTTGGTAAAGGGCGATAATTATGAAATTAGATAATCGTCTTAATGCAATGACGGTAGATGTGGAAGACTACTTTCAAGTTTCTGCTTTTGAAGGCGTAATCGATAAAAAAGATTGGGATAACATCAGCCTTCGAGTGGGTGACAACACCCATAGGCTATTGGATTTATTCTCAGAGAATAATGTTAAATCCACATTTTTCACGCTTGGCTGGGTAGCACAGCGCTGTCCTGATGTAATAAAACGAATAGTGAGCGAAGGGCACGAGCTAGCCAGTCATGGCCTAGCACACCAGCGCGCTACCACTATGAGCGAGCAGGAACTTTTCAATGATATTAAGCAAAGTAAAGATATCCTCGAAGATATAGGCGGTGTGGCGTTAAAAGGATATAGAGCGCCGAGTTTTTCTATCAACGATTCTAATACTTGGGCGTACGACATTCTCAAAGACCTTGGGTTTGTTTATTCATCCAGTACTTACCCAATTAATCATGACCTTTATGGTGTGCCAGAATGGCCTCGCTTTAAGTACGAGCGTGATAATGGCCTTATTGAAATACCTATTCCTACAGTTCGTAAAAAAGGAAACAATGTGGGAATTGGCGGTGGTGGTTATTTTCGTCTTTATCCTTATTGGTTATCTAAACGTCGTATTACTGAGTTCATGCAATCTGAAAGTGCGCCATACAGTTTCTATTTTCATCCTTGGGAGATAGATGCTGATCAACCAAAATTTAATTCTGCACCATGGAAGTCTAAGGCTCGTCATTATATCAACCTTTCTAGAATGGAAGGGAAGGTAGAAAAACTACTTGGTGACTTTAATTGGGTGACTATGGCTAAAGCCTACGGCATTGAGTAAACCCGACACCTTCTAAATGAACTTAGGAAGCTAGTGAGATAGGATGCTGTAACATGGACAAAGGTGATAAAGTGACACAAGAAGAAAAAACAGGAAGCCAAGAACAGTCACTTTCTTTAGCGTTCGATAAGCAATTTTATTTATCGAGTGCATGCTTTCTTTTTTTATGGATTTGGCTGTGTTGGGAAGGATTAGTATCCGTAATTGATATCTGGTACGGAAACGAAATATTCAATCATGGATTCTTTATTGTTCCCGGCGCACTCTACCTTATTTACTTAAAGAAAGAGGCGTTACTAGCGTCTCCAAAGTTGACATCAAGTATGTCTTTAGCTCTTATTATACCTGCAATTCTGTTATACGCGATCGGTATAGCAGGTGATGTACAGCTCTTTACTCATACTGCGACGTTCACTCTTCTTCCCGCGCTTATCTGGTTGCTAATCGGTGATGTTGCTGCAAAAAAAATCTTTTTTCCTCTATGCTTCATGCTATTTAGCATCCCTGTTGGTGAGCAACTTATACCGTATCTTCAAGAAATTGCTGCGACAGGTTCAGTAGCATTGCTAAATTTAACTGGTATTCCTTTGTTTAGAAGCGGTTTGTACATTGAAATACCGCAAGGGCGTTTTTTAGTAGCAGAAGCTTGCTCGGGCGTAAGCTTTTTCATAGCGAGTTTCGTTATAGGAAGCCTTTACGCTTATCTGAACCTACACTCATTTAAAAGAAAGATTATCTTTGTTTTCATTTCTTTAATTTTTCCTATAGTGGCAAATGTGGTTCGTGTATACGGGATTATTCTTATTGCTTACTCAACTGATATGGAGTACGCAGCTGGTGCCGATCACCTTATATATGGGTGGTTCTTTTTTGCGTTTGTGATTATTTGTTTGCTTTGCATTGGTGAGTTTATGAGAAATGCGCAGTCCAAAGTTAATGATGATACAGCGTTTTATAAAAAAGTAGAAAACCGAAATAGTGTTCTATTGACTGTATTTTTTATATTGGTCGCGTCAATAATTTGGACTAATTGGTTGATGCACAACACTATGAAAGAATCTCAGCAGGGCGACCCTATATTTTCTCATCTATCGAATGAGCACTTATGTGCGCCCAGCAAAGAATGGCAACCCATCTTAAACGAACCAACATATCAAGCTACCAAAGG
Source organism: Alteromonas sp. KUL150 (assembly GCF_009811475.1). Classification (NCBI taxonomy): domain Bacteria; kingdom Pseudomonadati; phylum Pseudomonadota; class Gammaproteobacteria; order Alteromonadales; family Alteromonadaceae; genus Alteromonas; species Alteromonas sp. KUL150. The sequence continues at coordinate 4,889 of NZ_BLIJ01000068.1, read as the reverse complement.
GATTCAAACTAGTGATGAGTGCGTTACAGTTGTTTACGCTTGGTATGACGGTATTGATAATGAACTAGTTAGTTCACTAAATCGCTCTTACTCACCTGACATGTGGTCGCGTGAAAGCGTAAACTCTTTTAACCATATAAAAATTGCTAACACATCCATTGAAGTTACTAAATTGGCATCACCGTCTGGTAAAACGCGATTTGTAACTAAGTGGTTTGTTATAAATGAAAAGATTTTCAGTAGTGATTTAAAAGCGAAACTGTATCAAATTTATTTGGTGTTCTTAGGTCAACCTGTATCCGGAAGTCTGATTTTTGTTTCAAGCGAAAATCAGGAGTATGTACCTGAAGCTATTAGTACCCTTTATCATTAAATTAGGTCTGTATTTCTTTTTTAGAAAAACTCTTAAACCTCGCTCTGCACTAGAGAACCTTGTTAGATATGAAAAAGTTTATAAAGAAGTTGTTGGACGGAATGGTCATGGGCCTGGGCTTCACTATATTTTGTTTGGTTGTCGGTGGAGTTATCTTTTATTTTTTCGCTGACTTCAAAACGAAAGCGAGTATTCGAGCAAAGCTTGAAGATAAAGGGTTTATCGAGGAAGTAGTGCAAGAGCCTGATAGCGTGCGTTCTACAGTGGAAAGAGTTTATTTGTCGCGCCCTATCGATACTCCAAAGGGATACGAGGAGATCTGGGTAAGTAGTACCGAAGAATTCGGGAGAGCTATGAAAAGGGCTAATGAACAGGGGCACACTGCAGTAATTCTTGAACAGGGCTTGTATGAAATAAACAATACGATATACGTAACAGCAGATCATGTCATGGTGAAGTCTGCAACTGGAAACCCGTATGATGTTGTTCTTAAAGGAACGGGCATGGCTAAGGGCGGCCGCGTTAAAGGAATATTTCGAGTAAATAAAAACTACTTCACGCTGGATGGCGTGACACTTACAGATGTGCCAAATCACTTAGTTCAAGTTGCTGGTGAAATAAATGCTAGTTATCCACACTTTCGAAACGTTATTTTTCAGGATTCTTATGAACAGATGCTTAAAGTTTCGTACAACTATAAAACTGAAGAATCACAGAATAATAGATCTTTCGGTGGGGTTGTAGAAGGTTGCATATTTCAATACACAAAAGGTATTGGTCCTAACTACTATATTGGTGGTGTTGATGCTTTAGGCGCAGTCAACTGGACTATCAAAAATAGTATCTTTCGAGACATTGCAAGCCCAAAAGGGAGAATCGCTCAACATGCGGTGCACCTTTGGGATAATGCTGAAAATAACTCTGTAATTAGTAATATTTTCGTTGATAACGACCGAGCCATAGGTTTTGGTATGAGACTGCGAGACAGGGGAGTGCGTTTCGCGCACCGAAATGGTGTAGCAAAGGGTAATGTCATTTATCATACGGATAATGGAGACCCCTTTGCGGACGTAGGTATAGTCGCAGAAGGTAACTTAGGAGTACTAATCGAAGACAACCTAATCTACCAAATGCACCCTTACGATAACGCCATAGAGTATCGCTGGGAAGACTCTACAGGCGTACTTATTAAAAGAAACAGTACCAACAAAAAAATCCAATCAAGAGATGGCGCAGAGGCTTCTTTAGAACTAAATGATGAACTGGAACTCGATGATTTTCTTATTAAGTTTCAAAAACAATCTACTCTATTAAATGTCGTCGATTATAAAAAAGTTATTCAGGGGCAGTAGTAATTAGAATGAAGAAAGTTTTGTTGCTGACAGAAAACTTTCCTCCTATTGAGGGAGGTAGTGGGCGCTGGTTTTGGGAGTTATACTCTAGACTCCCTAGAGACAAAGTGCTCGTTTGTACTCATCACTTTGAAAAAGGTTTTACGTTCGATAAAACACACAACATTCCGATTATCCGTATACCACTTCACTCTCCTGAGTGGGGAGTGAAAAGCATTTTTGGTTTGCAGTTTTACTTCTCCTGCGTAAAAAAGCTTTTAAAAATCATAAAAGAACATGAAATAGAGGAAATTCATTGCGGCAGAGTTATTCATGAAGGCGTGACGGCATGGATTGTTAGCATGTTAACTGGCACTCGATATAGCTGCTTTGTACATGGAGAAGATGTTGAAACAGCTGCAACAAGCAGAGAGCAGAGTATATTAGTTAAACAAGTTTGTAAGCATGCCTTTTCATTAATATGCAATAGCCACAACTCTCAAAAACTTGTTGAATCATTAGGGTTTTCTAATGTAAATAAGTGCGAGGTACTTCATCCTGGTGTAGATATTAGTACGTTTCAACCAGCTTCAGAAAATCAAGAAATAAGGAAACGCTTCGGTTGGGCCAAAGATTCACTGTTGCTGTTGACGGTAGGTCGCTTGCAAAAAAGAAAAGGGCAAGATTTTCTCATTGAAGCCATGCCTCGGCTGCTTCAACAGGTGCCAAACCTGCAGTATGCTATTGTCGGAAGGGGCGAAGAGCTAGAAAATCTACGCAACCTCATATACAAACATAAGTTGCAAGATAATGTATTCATCCATACAAACTTCGACGATAACGACTTAATAAGTGCTTACCAACAATGCGATGTATTTATTCTTCCCAATCGAACTATTCAGAATGACATTGAGGGCTTTGGTATGGTTCTAGTTGAGGCTCAAGCTTGCGGTAAGCCAGTGATCGCTGGAAACTCAGGAGGGACTTCCGAAACATTCAAAGAAGGTGAGACAGGGTTTATTGTCGACTGCTCATCACCACATGCTATTGAGACAGCGTTGCCTAGTATTTTAAAAAAATGCAAAACGCTGGATCGTGAAAATATTTCTGGAAGTGCGGCACAATTGTTTAATTGGGACAAGCATGCTGAAGCCTTTATTGAGCTAATGGACACAAATAAATGACAGCTATTGATAGTAAAAAAAACCAAGTGCTTTTTGCACACAGTAGCTCTGCGATGGGCGGTGCAGAAAGAGTCACGTTGTCAGTAATAGATTCCATAAAGGAAAAGTATACTGTCAGTTTAGTTTGTCCCGAAGGGGATTTACCTCGCTTTGCAGAAGAGAGTAAAACGACACACATAGAGTGGACTTTTTTTCAGTATAGTTTTCGCAAACCCTTTTCATCTTTAAAGTATCTGTACAACTCCTTACTTTTACTCAAAAGATTAGCACCCAAGCTTATTCATACTGGTGATATATTAGCTCTCAGAAGCCTCGCGCCCGCGTGTAAAGTGCTAAATATTCCTATTATTTGTCACGTGCATTTTCCATACGAAACTAGCTTTATTGATTGGGTTTTTTCCAAACGCCCTCTGGTGCACACCTTCATATACTGTAGTCATGAACTAAAGACAAATCTAAGTCCTAAATTAAGGGGGAAGGTGCCCCTAGCCAATCACATTGTTATTCATAATGGCGTTGATATTCAAAAGTTTAAACCCAAGGATAAACCGCTTAGCAACTTTGTGCCACGAATCGGAATCATAGGAAATCTGCAGAAAAGAAAAGGGCATGAAGAATTTTTGCAAATGGCTAGAATACTCACGAAGAGCGGCGTGAAAGCGCAGTTTGATGTGATAGGTGGAGATATTCTTCAAGAGCCGAGGCAACCTTTTCTTGAAAAAGAGGCTGCAAGGTTAGAAGTACACCACTGCACAACGTTTCATGGCCAAGTAGACAACGTTTTTGATCTCTTAAGTGATTTGGATATCGTCGTATGTGCAAGTCATCAAGAAGCATTTCCCGTCACACTATTGGAAGCCATGGCAGCGGGAAAAGCTATAGTTACAACCAATGTAAATGGCATCACTGAAGCGGTCGATCAGCACTGCGGTATTCTTACCGAAGCTCACAACGCCAATGGCTTAGCCGATGGTGTTCGATTCTTATTGGAAAATGAAAGTGAAAAAGTACAGTTTGAGAAAAACGCCCGAGAAAAAGTAAAAAGAGAATTCTCCAGTGATAACTTCAAAGGACTTGTTTTAAGCGTTTATGAAAGTATATAAATAATATATTTCATCTAAATTTAGATGCGGGATAGAGAGTTATTTCGCCGTTAGGAAGACGTTAGACCGATAAGTTCTGGGTCATCAATCATAAAGCTGCGTAACGAGTATTGATAAATGGTACTAAATGGATTGCCACTTAAAATAATTTCCATCAAACTTAACCCAGTCCTCTACTGTGTTTCCTTTCGTGAGTAAAAATGTGCAAAATTTGAGGTTGGGTTAGGGAATTGTGGGACCGACCTAGGGTTTTTTTCGTGATACAATCCGCATTAATTCAATGATTATTTGCTTAGCTAAGTATTTCCGTGCTGCGAATATACCAGTTTGTTTTAAGTGTAAATAGGTCTGACTGCTCAACCATACTTTCGTGTAAAAGATGTTTTTTTCGAGGTCATTACTTCTCCACGTTACTCCCGCATCGTGTTTTATTCCCAAGTTACGTGCAAAAGAGGTAGTCAACCCTAATTGTCTAACCCTCAAACATAAGTCAGTGTCTTCACCCCAAAGGAAAAAATTCTCATCCCAGCCAGATAGGCGCTCAAATATTCTTTTTCTAATTATGTAGAGACAACTAATAGCTTTATTCGATACATCTAAAATAGTTATGTCTTGTGAGTTTCCTAGGTTATTGGAAGTGTCAATAAACAATAACCCTATGGTTTCAGAACTTTTAGTTACGTCAACTAAATATTTGATTTGCTCAAAGGTAGAATGTATGTCTGGATTGCAAAAGACTAACATTTCAGATTGTGCACTTTTTGCGCCCAAGTTACATGCCCGAGCGTATCCACAATTCACGTCACAATATAATACTTGGCAAGTTCGTAGTATTGCTTCAGAAGCTATTGCTCCACTATTGGATACGACAATAACTTCAAACTGTCTTTAGGTTTTT